>JAVVPF010000051.1 GCA_036655895.1 Cloacibacillus sp.
CGTTCGACTTGCATGTGTTAAGCACGCCGCCAGCGTTCGTCCTGAGCCAGGATCAAACTCTCCGTTTGATTTCTGGCGTGTTGCTCTCAAATTCGCTGACGATTTCGTCTTGCCGCCTGCGCGGCTTGACTAGTTTCTTTAGGACCCTTCACTTTTTACTCTTCTAAAAGAAAAGTAATGATGAAGTTTCTTTTGCTTTCTCTGTATTCTTTTTGTCATGGTGCCGCTTGCTTTGGTTTTTTCGGCGATGTGCCGGCCCGAAGCGAAGCAAGGAGTAGTATATAACGCTTTGGACTCTGCGTCAACTCTTTTTTAAGGCTTTTGGATAAGGACGCCCGACATGGTGCAACGCTTTTTTACCGGTTTCTTTGCTAATGTACTGTATATTTTTGCTTACATTTTTGTTAATTTACAGGCTCGGAAAACTTACCACGCTCTTTCGTATATAGCGCGCACGTTCTCTTCGGTCAAGGGTCTGGGGTTGTTGTTGATGAGACGCGTCTCTTTCATTGCCGCGGAGGCCATACGCGCGCAGGCTTCTTTTGGGATGCTGAAGTCACGAAGCCGCGTCTTTACGCCGCATTCTTCGCCCAGCGCGGTCATAGCCTCAAGCGCGGCTTTCGCCGACTGGTCGGCCGAAAGTCCCTGAGTTTTGACTCCCATAGCTTCGGCTACGCCGATAAATTTTTCAGAGCACCCGTCAAGGTTGTATTCCATCACCCAGCGCAGCATTGCGGTGTTCGCCTCTCCGTGGGGTATGTGGAATTCGCCTCCCAGAGGATAGGCCAGCGCGTGTACTCCGGCGGTGCCGGCCATGGCGAAGGCCATTCCGGCTGTAAGGCTGCCGTAGCACTGCGCGGTTCTTGCTCCGAGGTCGTGAGGCTCACGTACGCAGCGGGCGAGGTTTGCCGATATTTTGCGGATGGCAGCAAGCGCGAGGTCCTGCGTCAAAGCGTTTGTGCCAAGGCTGAGATAGGATTCCACGGCGTGGATAAGCGCGTCCATTCCTGCGGCCGCCGTTATCCCGGCCGGCAGATCAAGCGTGAGCATCGGGTCTACGAGCGCGGCGTCGGCTACGAGGCTGCCGCTTGCTACGCCTTTTTTGGTTTTTTCTTCTTCAAAGGAGAATACGGCGACGGCGGAAACTTCCGAGCCGCTTCCGGCTGTGGTTGGTATCATTATTGTGGGCAGGCCGCGCGCGGGAACTTTTTCCATGCCTATCATTTCCGATATTTTTATTTCTGGATATTTGGCAAGGACTGCGGTCATTTTCGCAAAGTCCATGGAGCTGCCTCCGCCGACTGCGATAAGGCAGTCCCCTTCGGCTTCGCTTATCTCGCGCGCCGCTTCGTAAAGAAGAGAGGCGGGCGGCTCCGGCGCCACGCGGCCCCAGTGCAGCGGGGCCATGCCGGCCGCTTTCGCGTCGTCCAGCAGGGCAGCGAGCGCTGCGCTTTTTGCCATGCTTTTGCCGGTTATGAATACGGGGCGTTTTGCGCCGAGCGCCTCCGCTTTTTTCACGGCGAGCGCAGAAGAGCCGGCCGCGAATATCACTTCGCGCGGCATTCTGAAGTTAAAGGCGTGCGTCATTATTTCATCCATTGCAAAGTTCCTCCCATGCAGAGCGCGGGGTCATCTTCCGATGAAGGCCAAGACCCCGTTTAAATTTTTTAGTATCGGAACGGTGGAGCTTGAATCAAGCTCTCCGCAGAAGAAAAGGTCGTTGTCGAAGCCCAGGCCTGCAAGTATCCTGCCGTGAGCCGATTCCTGGCAGACCGCTGTGATGTCGGGGCCGAAGTGATGCCAGAGCGCCATCGCGGCCATGGCGCCGTCTGTAAGTTCCATCTCGGTGCCGCCGTTTGACGGGGCGAGCGCCAGCATTTTTTCTATCAGCATCCCCGCGCAGATTGTGTCTTCAAGCGAAAATTCGCCGTTTCTTCCCGCGCAAAGGAGGCCTATGTTTGTACCAGAGCAGACGGCGTCCCAGGCGGCGGCTTCCGCGTTTCTCGCGCAGGCCGCTATGACGTGCGCGCAGCCTTCGCTTGCCCTCATTATGGCTCTTGTGCCGTTTGAGGTGGTGATTATGGCGTTTGGCGGGGAGCCAGCCGCGGACAGTTCAAGCGGCGAGTTGCCGAAGTCAAAGCCGGGCGCGGCAAGGCCGCCGCGCTCTCCCATTATTTTCCAGTCGCCGCCAAGTTTGTCTCTCATTTCAAAGGCGGCATCAACCTCCGTCACGGGAACGAGCACTTCGCCTCCCGCGTCAAAGAATGTCGTTATCTGCGTCGTGGCGCGCAACAGATCTACCACAACGCGCACGTCATGTTCTTTCAGCGCCTCGCACGGCAGAAATGCGGCGTCAAATATATATTTCATTTATCAGACCTCCGTTGATATGTTTATTGTACGGCCCATTCCGTCAGATAATATTTATTTTTACCAGCGCGCTTTGCCTCGTAGAGTGCGCGGTCGGCGGCCGCGTAAAGTTCACGGCTGGTTACGTTGTCGGTTTTGCGGGCAACTGCTACGCCTGCGCTTGCCGTTAGGCGCAGGAAGCCGCATGAGACTTCAAGCGCGGCAATGAGGCGCTCCGCGGTCTTCGCGGCGGAACGCGGCGTGACGTTCCCTGAAATAAAGATGAAGAATTCGTCGCCGCCTATCCTTCCTATTATATCGTCGTCTCTTAATACCGCTCTCATTGTCTTTGAGGCGGCTATCAGCGCTTCGTCGCCCTGAAGGTGGCCCAGGCTGTCGTTTATCTGTTTGAAGTTGTCGAGGTCTATCATAAAGGCGGCGCAGCGGTCGGCGGAGGCCATCGCCTCTATACGTTCGTCGGCCGTACGCAACGTAGCCTCTCTGTTGAGCAGGTTTGTCATCGCGTCATGCGAGGCGCGCTCCGCAAGTTCGACTATTGCGCTGCGTTCCTCGTGTATATCCTCGAATACTATGAAGGCCTTGACGTCGTCGGTGTACGGGTATTTGACCATCTGGACGTTGGCCTTCGTCCAGCGGAAGAGGCCGTCCGTCTCCTCGCGGAAGACAAGGTTGTCCTCTTTTACTCCGGCGAAGAAGAGCCCGAGAAGGCGTCCTTCGTCAAAAAATTCGGTGTACATTTCTCTGTCTTCGGGCGCTGTAGCTTCGGCGCAGCGGTGCATGCAGGCGCTGAACGACTGGTCCTTTTCAAATGGAAGCCGCGTGTTTTCGTTCCTTTCGACATGGTTCTGCGAGAGGTTGACCTCGAGGTAGACCGCGCTCTGCTCCAGCTTGGAGGCGAGCAGCGCCTGCCATTTGCGGTAGGCGACCTCTCTTTCCATCATCTCTGTGTTGTCATAGAACGAAACGATGGCGCTTGCGGGCGCGCCGTTTCCCGACGCCATGAGCGTGTAGTCTGAGTGATACCATCGCGACTCGCCGGAGGCTACGCGCACCAGCACGTTTGCGCTGCCGTTTGGCACTCCGTTTCGCATGGATTCAAAATAGGCCAGGAACGCGCCGACGCTCTCCTCCGCCACTTTGCCGGCGTCTATGAACGACTGCGGGAAGTTTGACATCACCTGCGGCACGCCGAACTGAGCCGCGCCGCGCGCGGAATGGTAGGCTATGCGCTCCGTGAGGTTGTATCTAAGGCGCTCCGCGCCGCTGTGCCGAATGACTATGGAATTTTCTTCGTTCTGCTGCCGCAGCGCGGCCTCCGCGCGCTTCTGCCGCGTTATGTCCGTGCATTCGATCATCATGATCTCACGGCCGCGCCAGAGAAAAGACGAGGCGCAGGCAAGCAGGCAGTTCCCGTTGGGACGCGTCGTCTCGACGCCTGTGCTTTTTCCGGTTTTTTTGTAGAGCGTAACTGGGCACTTCGCGCACGGGGCATCTTCTCCCATAAAGAGGCTGTAGCAGGGCACGCCTTCCAGCCCGGTCTCCGGGCAGGCATCCCTTATTTTTTTGTTTGCAAATAGCACCTTATAATCAGCGGGGTCTATTACATAAATGTACGACGAGCAGTTTTCAAGCACGGAGGTGGCCTCCTGCGAGAAAAACGCGTCGTCCATGCGCAGCTTTGCCGTAAGAAAAACACCGATGAGCCTCGCTATCAGCGTTATCGTTTCGGTCTCTTCCTCCGTCCAGATGCGTTTTTGCCCGCACGACTCAAAGCTGACGAAACCGCAGCAAGTGCTGCCGTCCATCAGTTTGGAGCGCACTACCGAGGCTACGTCGTCCATCATAAGGACGCGGCGCTGCGCTTCTGTGTATACGCCGCTGTCGTTGCACACGAAGATGCCGTTTTTATCGTATAGTTTTTCGTATACGTCTGAGCCGTCATCGAATGCGACTGGTACGTTCTGACGTTCGCTCATGCGCGACGGCACTCTCTCTGCGACCCACTCGCAGGTATTGGCGCAGCTTTTATGGCCCGGCGCGTCGAGAAAGAGAGCCGCGCGGCTTGCGCGGTAGTAAGAGCCTGTTATTTTGAGCGCTTCCGCGACGCTTTTTTCAAGGTCGGTCGATTTATAGAGCAGCTGGAATACGCGTTCCGCTATCGGCACGTCGAGCTTCGGCATGACGGCGCCTTCGTCCACTTCGCCAAGCCGCCGCATGAGTATCTCGCGTTTCTTTTCATCTTCTACGTCCACCACCTGTCCGACCATTCGATAGACGCGGCCCGCCTGGTCAGCGAGGCTGACGTAGTGGAGACGGCACCAGCGAAAGCCCGTGCCCCAGAGATCTGCCACGTAATCGTGGCTGCCGCGCGACGGCGTTTCAGAGGCGGAGACGATGACTGCGCGCAGCCCCTCTTTCCAGTCCGTCTGTACGCCGTCCGTCTCCAGAAGATAGTCATAGTATCCTTTGATGACACTCGTTTCGATGCCTTTGCCGCGTCTGCTCGTCTGGAGATGGAGCGTATCCTGAGCCACGTCGTAGTCGCAGACGCATGTGTCGGCCCAGCTCATCAGCATCCTGTTGAGCTCTGTCTCCGCCTCGTGGTTCATCTCCTGGGTCATATCGTCTATCGTAATGACGGCGCGCAGCGGAAGCCCCTTTTCATCTCTGAGCAGCGTGGCGCTGAGCCTCTCCCACGCGTATCCGCCGCAGGCGTTCCTGACGCGGACTACGATCGGCTCCGGCGTTTCCCCTTTGATGAGCGTTTCGTAGAAGGCATAGTACATCTGCCTGTCCTCCGTGACGACGTTTTTGGAGGCGTAGGGTATCCCCTTTATCTCACGCGGGTCGGCATGCTTCTCGGAGTAGCTCTGCGGCAGAAGGAGCGTCCTTGTCGGTATGTCGTAATAGCAGATCATTTTGCCGATATTTTCAAGCGCCATTTTTAGTTCCTCGCGGCCTATGCGCAGAGTGCGCTCCATTTTTTTCCTGTCCGTTACATCTTCGATGGAGGCGTAGATGATGCAGCTGTCGAAGCGGCGCGCGATGCAGCGCATACGCAGGCGCAGCCACAGCGGGTCGCCGGCGTCAAGATGTTTTCCGGTGAGCACGCGTATCTCGCCCACCGTCTCGCAGTCCTCTTTATCGGCCCTTTCGATGAGCGAGACATAAAGAGGCTGATCCTCCTCCACCACGTCTTCGAGGCGGAAGACGTGGTTGGCCCTGGCGCCGTCCCTTTCTACAGAAAGCAGCTCACATATTTTATCGTTGAGGCGCGTCGGTTTGATTGCGCCGCGTGAATATTCAAAGATGCCGGCAGCTCCAACAAAACTATTGAAGATGAGCGTCGCCTGCGACTGCGGGTCCCAGAACTCCTCGTTGTTGAAAAAGACGGCGAACTGCGACGCGGCGTGAAATTCCGTGACGTTGCGCCCTTCAAGCATTTTTTCAAACTCAGAAGCCGGCATAGGCTTTGCGTAAAGGTATCCCTGAGCGAGGCTGCATCCTATCGTCTTCAGATAATCAGCCTGATAGGGCAGCTCGACGCCCTCGGCCAAAACCGGTATGTTGAGCCAGTGCGCCATGTTTATTACGGAGTTGAGGATTATGCCGCTCTTGCTCCTGTCCCCCGCCTGCGAAAGAAAACGCATGTCGAGCTTCAGCATGTCCGTGGGCACCTCTTTTAAGGTGTTCAGCGAACTGTTGCCGCTGCCGAAATCGTCCATTTCGACAAAAAATCCGTGCGTGCGCAGCTTTTTGACCGTCTCTATTATCTGCTCCGGGTTATCCAGATAGGCGGACTCCGTTATCTCCAGACGAAGGTACTTAGGCTCAAGCGAATATTTTTCAAGAAGTTCCAGCAATATAGAAATAAGGGCCGGGTCCGCCGCGTCCGCGCGCGAGATGTTGACCGAGATGGGCACAACCTTGCGGCCTTCTTCCATCCAGCGCGCAAGCAGAGCGCAGGTCTTCTCCCATATTACGCGGTCGAGCTTCATTATGTGCCCGCGGCGCTCGAGCACCGGAATGAATACGCCCGGCGCGATCAGCCCCTTGCGCGGATGCTGCCAGCGCGCAAGCGCCTCCGCGCCCATGATGTCGCCCGTCACCATATTCACCTGAGGCTGGATGTAGGGTATGAACTGATCGTTTTCAAAGGCCTCGCGCAGGTCGCTTATCAGCTCCTGCTCCTCCAGCAGCTTGTTGCGCATAGAACGGTTGTAAAAGGCCTGATGCTGGGAATCTTTTCCCTTTATTGAACGAAGCGCCATGAGCGCCCTGTCTCCCATTATCGAGACGCTGAGGCTGGCGTCGTCGACGATATAGATGCCGGAACGCAGCGTGAAGCTGAACTCCGGGTGCGCCTCTTCCAGTCTGCGCGCCTCGTTCATAAGCCCGTCAAGCGTCCGTATTTTGTCAAAGGGCATACAGAGCATATAATGATCCGCCTCGATGCGGCCCGCGACGCACGGTTCAAGCAGCGGGCGCGATTTCAGCAGCAGCGCGCCGATGTCCCCAAGCAGCCTGTCGCCCGCGTCCTCTCCGAAGAGGTCGTTATAGGCCTTGAAGCGGTCAAGGTCAAAACGCAGAATGACAAACCGCATATTTGGATAAAGGTCCATCACGCGGCGCGCCTCCGAATTGAACTTCTCGCGCCGATAAAGGCCGGAGAGCGGGTCCAGATCCGCCGCGAACTGCTCCGTAACGTCGCGCCTCGTAACGGTGACGGAGGAACGGCTTTCGTCCATATAGCTGAACACCCAGCGTTTGCGCAGCGCGCGTCCGCCCTCGCGCCCGTAGAAGCAGGAATAGGTGTAGCAGTCTGAATTTCTAAGCTCGCGTTCGATAGTTTCAAGAGAAAGCCCGCGGCGGAAAGAATCACGGTCGTCCGGTGATACGGAAAGCTCCGCCGTAGCCTCGATCACTTCGTCGTAGGCGCGCCCCGCTTTGAGCGGAGCGTTGTCCTCGCCGCCGTTCACAAGCTCGACGAGGCCGCTGACGGCGTTTACGATAAATAAACATTCATACTCGACGCGCGCGGTGTGCTCAAGAAGCGTGTGGGCGGTCTTTTCCTCGTTGATGTTCTGCATGAAGACGAGCGCTTCGACCGTATCCGAGCCGGGCGCCTTCGTCATGACTATATTGAGCGCAAGCCATATCGGAGAAGATCCCGGCTCGCGGAAATAGCGGTGCTCGTAGGCGAGAGTGCCGCCGTCCTTTTCAAAAAGTTCAAGCAGCGCTTCTCTGTTCAGCTTTGCGCGCATGCCGCCCGTATCGCAGCTTTTGTCAAGCCCCGCAAGCAGCTCCTCAAAAAACTGATCGGCCGTCATCGTGTCCGCCATCGCCATAAAATCGCCGCCTTCGGAATATATCCGAAAACAGCAGTTGTCCGTCAAATTTACGCAGAAGGAGCAGATGGGGCGGTCGCGCCCTTCGCCCGCGCGAAGCAGCATTCCGCTGTAGCCGCGGCATATCTCGCTGCGCAAATGGTCGGAAAAGAGGCGTTCGGCGGCAAGCTTGTGCTGCAGCTTCAAATGCCGCGCGTAAAGCAGCGCAAGAAGCAGCGCCGCGATAATGGAAATGGAAAAACATATTGGAGCCCCAATGGCGTGATAAGATTCTAAAGAAAAGGCCTGCGCCCGCTTCGGGCAAAAAAGAGGCGCCAGGGAAAGCAGCCCGTAAAGTACGATCCTATGGAAAGAAACTGCGCGCGCTTTCGTCATAGCTCCACCCTTCCGTAATAACGGCGGAAATCGCCGGCATTAATCTTATCATTATAATACAGGAACTTCACATCAGCAAAATCAT
>JAVVPF010000052.1:0-6043 GCA_036655895.1 Cloacibacillus sp.
GTCTTGCCGTGGTCGATATGGCCGATGGTGCCTATGTTAAGATGGGGCTTATTACGCTGAAAATGCTCTTTTGCCATACTAAAATTCCTCCCTGTATTTGGTTCTACGTTTCTTATGCCCGTTGGGGCTCGTATTCCTTAAAGTGGCAAAAAGCCGGTGGCTGCCTGCCTTTATGTTCCCACATCAAAAGAGACCCGGAAATCAGAGCCGGATCTCTTCAAAGATATGTAAAGGCATTATAGCGTACCGTTGTTCTAATTGCAACACTTTGCACACTATCTGAGCATTTTTATCGAAGAAGAAAAATTATTCCGTCCCGCGCCACACAACAGACAACGGGCGCCTTCGCTGCGCTCTTTTTTCGTCCTGTTTTGCATTTTTTACAGCGGGCGTGACGCTTTCGGCCTTCCAAAGAGACGCTGCGTCACTTTTTTAATTCTTTTAAATAGCTCCCCATGTCGACATAGGTCCATTCCTGACGCCCCGGTATCTTGAGCCACACCGAAAGCTCCGTTGGGACGACGACCATTTGATAGACCGTTATTTCGCTCGCGGCGCCTCCTTTTTCAAGCGGCAGGTCGAGTATGCCGCGCATCACCGCGGCCGTTATTTTCCCCTTATTTTTTTCTGCAAGCGCAAGCAGGTTTTTGCGGCGCGTCAGACTGCTGAAGCTCTTTGCATCAGTCGTCTCCGGCAGCCCCCACTCCTTAGCTGTGAAGTGGTTTGTGATCACCATAAGGTTCTCTTTTTCATCCGATCTCTTTACGCCGAAGACGGACCATTCGTAGCCTCGCGCGCTTTTGCCGTCGGTAACGCCGATGATGTAGGAGCCCGCTGAATTTGCCGTGTGGAAAAACAGGTCGGCCCAGCGCATAGAATCCGCTTCAAAGAGCAGCGGGAAAAGCTGCACGGCGGAGTGGATCCTGTTTATAAAATGCGTGCCCCCAGCGGAAAAGGAGCCGTTGTTCAGTTCAAAGAACATCCCTTTTTCGTTCAGGCCGTTCACGGCGTAGATTTCTCCCGCGTAGCCTACGGTGGCGGCGGCAAGAGAGCCGTCAGCGGGGTGGTAGACCGCTATCACAATATCGTCGGCGAGCGCCTTGAACCACGGAAAATAGTCATAGTCGCGGCCGTAGACGAGCGGCCCGCTGGTATAGCTCCCCCAGGCGGCTATGCCAGCGCATTTTGCCATGCCGCCCAATTTCTCAACGGCGTTTACAAGAATGAGCTGCCGCTGCGTAAGACCGGAGGTCTCACTCATGCCCTTTATCACTTCACGCATTGTGTACGGATAATATGAATAGAAATCAAGCGCCGCGGCCTCCGCGGTCTTAAGTTTTTCGGCGTCGCAGCCCAAGATTTTCGTCATGATGCCGGTCTCGTAAACGTGGCGCAGTTCCTTCGACAGAAGCGCCCCGTACTGTCGCCCCATCTCGCGCCATGTCCCGCGAAGGTCGACGACGCTTACCGCTCCATACGCAGCCTTTGCGCCGTTTTCAAAGTATACTTTATCTGCGGCGCAGGAGAGCGCGGGCGTGTATATGAGGACCGCCGCTACTACAACGAGCGCCGGCATCCGTATCCATAAACCTAATTTTATCTTTTTCATTACGTACGCTACACTCCCATCAGGCTTTTACTCTATTGCACCTCTGCCGTAAATATTATATTGCGAAAATACGCTGCGCGGGGGTATGTTCCGTTTACAAACTCCGCGTTAAACTAACTTAAAACTTTTCACAATTACCGTTCGTGACAAACTTAACTTTTGATTCTTTGTCTTTAGTCAAGCCGCGAACGGCAATATTAGGGTAATCACTTAAAACGTTTTTTATATTTAACTTTGCAAATCAAAAGCCTTTAATGTAATATTCAGTATATATCAAGCGGCCCGTTTTTGTATCGAAGGACGGCTTTCGTGACTGGGTGGATTTTTATGGTGGATCTTTCGTTTCTTGGCGCCGCCTCCGATATTTGGAACGAGTGGCGTTACGAGCCGTGGCGCTCCGATACGGCTTCGGGACTCTACCGGCGGGTGACGATGAAAAAAAGCGGTCTTTTGGGGGAGGTTGCGCGCTATTACGCGGACGACTATATTATATGGAGATACGCCGCAAGCGACCCGGAGCGGATCTTTCGCGCGGCTAAGCAGGAAGAGGACCTGCTGCTTCAGCGTTTCGTCTTCCTGACGGAAAAGGGCGCCTACAGCACAAAAAAGCGTTCGCTGTTTTTCGGGCTTCGCGGCTTTGCGGAACTGCATTTTTATACGCCTGGCAGCGAGCCGCCGAAGGCCATCGTGGACGCCGCCTATCTGGTAAACGCGGCCTGCGCTAAAATCAAGAAAAGATAGGTAACAAAAAACCTGTTTTTTATATATACACTTGGAGGTGTTTCAAATGTTCTTTTTTATGTTTGCCGCGTCCGCCGCGGCGCTGGTGCTGGGCTATATTTTTTACGGCAAGTTCATGGCGAGGCTTTATGACCTAAGCAATTCGCACGTGACGCCCGCAGAACAGCTCAACGACGGCATGGACTACTGCCCGACGCACCCCGCCGTGGTGCTGGGACATCATTTTTCCTCGATAGCGGGCGCCGGCCCCATCGTAGGACCGATCACGGCCGCGTCTATGTTCGGCTGGCTGCCTACCATTATGTGGTGCATCTTCGGCTCGATTTTCCTGGGCGGCCCGCACGATTTCGGCGCGGTGGTCGCTTCTATGCGCCATGACGGAAAATCGGTGGGCGAGGTCATCGACCACTGGATCGGAAGCAGAGGAAAAAAACTCTTTCTTATCTTTACGATACTGACGCTCTTTCTTGTTGTAGCGGTCTTTCTCGTGCTCACGACGGCCACCTTTGTTACGGACCCGGTAGTCGCCTTCGTAAGCTGTATGTACATACTGCTTGCGGTCATTTCGGGGCTGATGATATACAGGTTCAACGTCGATCTTAAAGTGGTGACGCTCATCATGCTCGCGATAATAGCCGTCTGCACGATAAAGGGCGGAGACTGGCCTTTCGTCGCGGCCTGGTTTACGCACAGCGCCGACCAGTGGAACATCTTCCTCGCCGTCTACATTCTGGCGGCCTCCGTTCTGCCAGTCTGGCTGTTGTTGCAGCCGCGCGACTATCTCGCCTCGTATTTCCTTTATTTTGCCGTAGCCATCGGCGCTATCGGAATGATCTTCGGCGGCTCGCTCGACAGCGGCAAGGTGCCGATGATAGCGTCGCATGTAGAGTGGATGGGCCTTTCGCGCTCAAACCTGTGGCCCATGATGTTCGTCATCGTCGCCTGCGGCGCCATCTCCGGCTTCCATTCGCTGGTAGGCTCCGGCACGACCTCAAAGCAGCTCGCCCATGAGAGGGACGCCCTGCCCGTAGCCTACGGCGGGATGCTGCTTGAAGGGCTTGTCGCGGTCATAGCGCTTGGCACTATGATGGTGGCGGGCGGCATCGGCGCGGGCGGCCCCGTCGGCACCTTCGCCGCCGGTTTCGGACGCTTCTGCACACTGCTTGGCATCGACCCGGTTCTCGGGACGCGGCTTGGCGCCATCGCGATAAACGGCTTCCTGCTCACGTCGCTTGACACGGCGACTCGCCTTGGCCGCTATCAGATACAGGAGCTGACAAATTACAAGGTCAACAAATACGTCGCCACGATATGCGTCGTGCTGCTCGCTCTGGTGCTGGTCTACGTGAAGACGACAGCCCCGGACGGCAAGCTTGTTCCCGCGTGGTCGGTCATCTGGCCGGTCTTCGGAGCCTCAAACCAGCTCGTCGCAGCGCTTGCTATACTTGGCATCGCAATGTGGGTCATCCGCGGCCTCAAGAAAAAGGCTACATTCCTGCTCGTACCGTTCTGGTTCATGCTCATCACAAGCATGGCCGGCCTCGTAGTCGAGATAAAGGCGACGCTTTCCAGCCCCAATCCGAACTATATCTTGGCGGGCATAAGCGCGCTTCTTCTCGTGCTTGCGCTTCTTATGACAAAAGAGGGGCTTTCGGCTCTCAAAAAAGAAAAAGAGGGCGCGAGCCTTTCATAGAAAAAATAAGTTTCGCAGTCTCTATGCGGGGCGCGTCTTTAAGGCGCGCTCCCGTTTTTTATTGAAAACAAGAACTGATGATATAATTTTACGTCAGATCGGTAAGCAATCTGGAAAGGGGATATAGACCATGTGGGCGATATATGCGCTTTGTTCCGCGTTTTTTGCGGCTCTTACCTCTATTCTCGCAAAGATAGGCATAGAGGGCGTCAATTCAAATCTCGCAACGGCCGTAAGGACGGTGGTAGTCGTCATAATGGCGTGGCTTGTCGTGTGGATGACGGGTTCAGGCGCCCAGCTTGGTGACATCAGCAGAAAGAGCTGGCTCTTTCTTGCGCTTTCGGGGCTTGCCACTGGCGCCTCGTGGCTTTTTTATTTCAAGGCGCTGCAGATGGGCGAGGCCTCAAAGGTGATGCCCGTCGATAAATTCAGCGTGGTCTTGGGCATACTGATGGCCTTCATCTTCCTGCACGAGGCCGTCTCCGCCAAGGTGCTGGCGGGCGCGGCTCTCATCACGGCTGGGACTTTTGTACTGATACTCTAGCAGGCGGCTGCGCGCCGTTTTAAAGCCTCCGCCTATTTTGTGGCGGAGGCTTTTCTTTTTTTGCGTCCTAGTTACCTAACGTTACCAATAGCTGCACACATCGTTCACTCAAAAGCGGTTCCATAGAGAACGCGAAGCCCGTACGGGGCCGCTTAGATTTTTAACTTTTGAGGAGGATTCTCATGTCAGCACTTCGGAGACATTTTTAAAAGATAGGCAAAAGCACGCTGATCTTTGCGGCGGCGGCCGCGATCGCGCAGGCGTCGTTTGGCGCGGCGCCGAAAGCCTGTGCTGCGGCCAAGAAGCTCTCGGTATATACCGCGCTTGAAAACGAACAGATAGGCAAGTATCTTGAATCATTCAAAAAGAAATATCCTGACATCGAGGTGAAGATAGTCCGCGATTCAACCGGCATCATCACGGCAAAGCTGCTGGCCGAAGGCGCGAAAACGCCCGCCGACGTCGTATGGGGCACCGCCGCGTCAAGCCTTCTCGTTCTTGAAGACCGCGGGATGATAGCGCCCTACGCGCCGAAGGGACTTGCGCGCGTCGAACCGATGCTGAAGGACAAGGCAAACCCGCCCGCGTGGGTCGGCATAGACGCATGGGAGACCGCCGTCGTCTACAACACCGCCGAGGCTGCGGCAAATGGACTGCCTCCGATAAAATCATACAAAGATCTGCTGCGCCCGGAGTTCAAGGGCCGGATAATCATGAGCAACCCCAATTCCTCGGGTACCGGCTTTCTTGCCATAGCCGGCCTCATCCACCTTATGGGCGAAAAAAAGGCCTTTGAATACCTCGACAAACTCCACAAAAACATCGCGATGTACACTCATTCAGGCTCCGCTCCCGCAAAGAAAGCGGCCTCCGGCGAGTTCGCGGTGGGCATCTCATACGGCTATGCCGGCGTCAATCAGAAGAAAAAGGGTGCGCCTGTGCAGGTCATTTTCCCCTCCGAGGGAAGCGGCTGGGACGTGGAGGCAAACGCCCTCATCAAAAAGACGGCCGTGAAGCCCGAGGCGAAGCTTTTCCTTGACTGGGCCATTTCGGACGAGGCGATAAACGCGCTCAAGGGCGATTACGCTATAACCGCGGTAAAAACTGACGGCGGAATACCAGAAGGTTACTCAAAAGAGCCGCTTTCGCAGCTTATCAAAAAGAACGACCTTAAGTGGTCCGCGAAGAACAGAGACCGCATACTCAAAGAATGGGCCGCGCGCTACGACGGCAAAACGGAAGCCAAAAAGTAGGGGACGGCGGCAATGGCATCGCTTTGCGCAAAACATTTAACTAAAAAATTCTCACAGCAGACGGCTTTGAACGACGTCAGCTTCGAGATAGAGGACGGTGAATTCGTCTGCGTCCTTGGGCCGTCGGGCTGCGGAAAAAGCACGCTTCTGCGAGTGATCGCGGGGCTTGAAAATATAGAAAGCGGCCGCGTGGAGATAGGCGG
>JAVVPF010000052.1:6053-7496 GCA_036655895.1 Cloacibacillus sp.
AAACATCGGCATCGTCTTTCAGTCCTACGCGCTCTTCCCGAACATGACGGCCGCGGACAACATCGGATACGGCCTTTGGAACAGGCCCTGTTCGCGCGCGGAAGCGGCTTCGCGCGTAGATGCCGCGATAGAGATGACGGGATTGTGCGAGCAGAGGAAAAAATATCCGCAGCAGCTTTCCGGCGGCCAGCAGCAGCGCGTGGCACTTGCGCGCGCCATCGTGCTGAACCCGGAATTTCTGCTCCTTGACGAACCCCTGTCGGCGCTTGATGCTAAGGTGCGCGTAAAACTGCGCCGCGAGCTGCGCCGCATACAGCGGCAGCTTGGCATCACGACGATAATGGTGACGCACGACCAGGAGGAGGCGCTCTCCATGGCCGACCGCGTCATCGTGATGAACAACGCCTCTATCGAGCAGATAGACACTCCGCAGAATATCTATGAATCGCCGAAAAGCCCTTTCGTCGCGGATTTCGTAGGCACGGTGAATTTTATGAAGAGCCGCAGCTGGGCCATTCGCCCTGAGAGTTTAAAGATATATCAAAAGGCTGGCGCAAACGGCGCCATCCCGGCAACAATATCAGAGATCGAGTTCCGCGGCGCCTTCTACCGCGTGGGGGTAGCCTCAGACGACGGCGAGTTCACCGTAGACGTGCCGTCCCAGCAGGGGCGGCGGCTGCCTTTGCGCGCCGGCGCCGGCGTTTTTCTTGACATCCCTGCGGAAAAAATGATCTGCCTCGAGCGCGCGCTGTGATAAAGGTCAAAAACGGCAGCAGGTTCCAGCTCTTTCTGCTCGTTTTTTCGATATTATTTCTCTTAGCCGCTGTCGTCTGCCCTATGACCGCGCTTTTTGCAAAAGCCTTTCAGGCAAACGACGGGCGCTTCATAGGGCTTGCAAATTTCAGGGAATATTTCACACAGCCGCATCTTGTGAGGTCGCTCACAAACTCCCTTTTCGTCTCCTTCACCGTATCCTGCCTTTCGACCGCTCTTGCCTTCGTCTACGCCTACGCGCTTACGAGGGCGGCCGTGCCAGCAAAGCGGCTGCTGCGCTTTACCGCGATGCTGCCGCTTTTTGCGCCGACGATGATGTTTGGGATAGCTCTGGTCTACCTGATAGGCAACAAAGGGCTTCTTTCGATGGCGGGACTTTCACTTCCGCTTTACGGCCCGCTTGGGATAATCGTCTGCGAGGCGGTCTACACCTTCCCGCAGGCCTTTCTGATACTCTCCGTCACGCTCTCCTACTGCGACAACAGGCTCTACGAGGCGGCGCGCGTAATGGGGACGGGCGCGTTCCGCACCTTCCGAACGGTGACGCTGCCAGGCGCCAAGTTCGGAATCATCAGCGCGTGGCTCGTCTCATTCACGCTCTGCTTTGCGGACTTCGGCGCGCCGAAGGTGGTCGGCGGAAACTACAGCGTGCTTGCGACGGACTTCTAC
>JAVVPF010000052.1:7506-8046 GCA_036655895.1 Cloacibacillus sp.
TCGGCATGGGCGCGGTAGTGGGACTGCTTTTGATGACGCCGGCGCTTGTCATGTTCGTCACCGACAGGCTGACGCGCACCGCACACGACGCTACAGTCTCGTCGCGCAGCGTCTCCTACCGCGTCACGGAAAATAAAGCCCGCGACCTCGCGCTTTTTCTCTACTGCGCCGTCATAAACCTCTTCATATTGGCGCTTTTTGGAACCGCGCTCTATGCCGCCTTCGTGAAAGCGTGGCCTTATGATATGGGGCTAACTCTAGACAACTTCCTTGTAGACAGCCCCGCTACGGGCGGCATTAGCTCTTTTCGCAACAGCGTAGCAACCTCGCTCGTCTCCGCCGGCGCTGGCAGCCTCTTCGTCTTCCTCAACGCGTGGCTCATAGAAAAGACTCGCGGCTTTACGCTTCTGCGCCAGGCTGATTACCTTTTTTCAATAATCCCGCTTGCTCTGCCGGGGCTTTCGATTGGCATCGCCTTCATTTTTTTCTTCAACATGGAGGGCAATCCCCTCTCCTTCCTCTACGGTACGATGTGGATAA
>JAVVPF010000053.1 GCA_036655895.1 Cloacibacillus sp.
CAAGCTTTGGCGCGATAGCGGGGTTGGCAGCAAAACCTTTTATGGCCCGTTTGCCATAGCCGCGCACATAGTCCATTATCATATTGCCGCCGATTTTACTGCCAAAGGACGATAATACGCCAGAAAACATATTGTATTCAATACCAGCGGAGACGGCGCCATAAAGGGCGGCAGCCGGCAACGCCGCGTACTGCGGCACTCCTTCTTTAACGAGGTTCTCGTTGAACTCCGCCGACTCGCGCAGGAACATGCGTGAGATCATGGAAGTGTTGTAAGCCATCTTTGCTGCGGAAAAGGCGGTCGCGCCTATCGCCGCCGTTCCCAGCGTCACCCCGGAGGCGGGTATTATGAGTGGCGCAGAAAGAGCGCCCAAAGCCAACCCTCCGGCCGCCATCCACAGATCCTGCGAATCGACCCAAGACCCCATGCTGTTTGCCGCGTCAAAAAACGCCTTGTTCAGGCCGGGATTATATGCCGGAGGCATAAGCTCTTCTATCTCTTTGTCTATCTCCTGTATTCTTTTAACGGCGCCCTCCGCAGGGCGCAGAAGGTTGTCATGATATAGCGCGCCGCGTTCGTCCCGCAGCTTCGATATCTTTACGCCGTTTATAACGTTCTGCGCTATACTCATGCGCTCTTTGACGACGCCGCTCGACTTCGCCAGTCGGTAAAAATCTTCATCGGCAAAAAAAGCTTCCGGATTGATGCCGACCGCCTCCGCCTCTTTTGTCCGGACGAATACCTCCTTTGGCTCAAGTCCAGTGACTTCGGAGATGGCGCCGACACGGTTCATTTGCAAATAACGCTTGCGTCCGGCCTCCGAATCGTCCGTGCGTCCAAATGAGGCGCTGACATCCGCCGGCTGCTTGTGCAAGAGCATGTCTTTTTCGTACAGCGCAAGTCGTTCAAGAATGGCATCGTCGGAATAGCCCCTTACGCGAGCCTCTGTTATCGCCTCTTTTTTGTTGGGATAGGAGAGGAATAAATAATCCTCGACTATCGGCGCCGTCTCTTTTCGTTCGGGCGTGTATGTAGGATCCTGTGCCAGGCGCGAGAGGTTTTCTTCGTTCCTTCCCTTCGAGTTACGGGGAAAAATTGTCTTTTCTTCCAATTCTTTTTTCCGCCCGGGGAAATAGGTAGGGTCCTGCGCCAATCTAAAAAGCTCTTCGTCCATCAAAAGACCTCCCACAAAACCACCTTAAATATTTAATACAACGTCATTCATGGCATTACTACGTATTCAAAAAACCGACAAACATGTTATAATTCCTATCGAAAGGAGTGGTAACCATGCCGCTTGCAACAATGTCTATCCGCGTGGAAGAAGATACCAAGCGTGAAATAGAGTCCTTCTGCGCCGACGTGGGAATGAACCCCTCGACGGCGGTCAACCTCTTCTTCAAAGCGATGCTGCGGGAAAACAGACTGCCCTTTGAAATATCGCGCGACCCCTTCTACTCGGAGACAAACATGCGTCACCTCAGAGAAAGCGTCGCTCAAATGAATGCGGGCAAAATCACGCGCCACGAGCTGATACCCTGCGATGAATAAATCATGGACGGATGAAGCCTGGGATGAATACCTGGACTGGCATGTCCGAGACAAAAAAATATTCAAGCGGATAAACCAGCTCATAGAAGACATCGATCGCCACGGCAACGAGGGACTGGGCAGGCCGGAACCGTTAAAGCACGAATTTTCCGGCTTGTGGAGCCGCCGCATCGACGAAAAGCATCGCCTCGTCTACAAACTGACCGAAACGGAAATAATAATCGTCCAATGCCGCGGGCATTATGAATGACGGCAAATGAACGAGACGGACCCAAAATGCGGTCAACATACTCAGGCAGCAAAGCTAGAGAAAAGAGGCCACCGGTGACAACACAGCGGCCTTCATGTCATGTACCGATTAATCGGCAGGAGGATTCGACTTGAGAATCTCGTCAAGCTCGTCCTGCACATCCTTTTTGGCTTCTGGCAAATTGTCAGTGTCATTTTTTTGCGACGACATCCCCCAAGGACGCGGAGGAACATCTCTTGCGATATCTTTAATTTTAAGCCCGTCCACGGACTTTTTAAGGGTTCCGAGCTCTGTGTCGCTGTCCCAGATCCAGCCTTCATCTATTAAAGGCATACCAGACTTATGTTTTTCCTCAATAGCCCGGAGCATGGCACGTCGCCCCGCTTCGTCCACCTGTTTATAGAAATCTGGGGCCGCCGGGTCAAGTTTTCTGCTCTCTTCACGAAAATAGAATATTGCCGTATTCCTGGCAGGATTTTGTGTGCCGCCAAAGATACTGCCGCCGTGGGTTTTTAGGAATAGATCCATGTTTTTCTCTTTGGTTTTGAGGTAATCTTTATTGCCCGGTGATATTTTCTTGTCATATTCGACGATTTGCCTGACTTCGTCATAGGTGATATATCCCATCGCGGCGGCTTTGTTTAAATGCTCGTTGGACATTCCCCTTAATTTTGCCTCGCCAAGCTGGGTAAAATACGCGCTGTGCTGCTCTTCGCTGATGCCAAGCCTTTTGCGCATCAGCCGTTCCTGTTCATCTTTCGGCAAATTTGCGAACTCAGGGTTGAAATGAACAAGCTGCCGCACCGCTTCTGCTCTGGTGAGAGGGAGGCGCGTAAGGGCTTCGCTCGGCTTCGGAGCAAAGATGCCTGTGCCGTGCACGCGGTCGTTGTCGACTTTTAGTCCGAGCGCCCACGCCTCTCCCTGTGTCCCGTAACCTTTGAATTTTTCTGAATAAGAGGCAATCACCCCGGCTACTTTGCTGTGGGAAGCGCCGCCATACAGGGCCTTTTGCACCTCTACTTTCGCTGATTCAAGCTCGGTATGTTGGGCGGCGCGTACGTCAGAGTACAGCGAATTGACATATCCGAGATAAACGTCCTCGTCCTTGCCCTTATAAGCCTCCCGAACCTCGGCGATCGCGGAAGAAAGCCCGTCCACGCCGTGCTTCTTGAGCATATCGCCGGCAAATGCCTGGGCGTTTGCCGCAAGTTCGTGAGCCTGCCTCTTATTCTCGACATCGATCTTCATCTTCGCGCGCTGCGCTTCATCCAGCCAGCTCATGCCGTCCACCGTAGCTATGGCGTTGTCCCAATCCTTATTCTGAATAAACTGGTTTATCGCTTCCAGCGCCGTCGCGCTTGCGTGATCGTCCTGTTTCTTCAAATACATTCCCTGCAAAACGGGAACCAGCTTCGCGCCCTCCGTTTCGATCATCGGGTCGACATACTTCAAAAGCCGTCCGTTCACGCCCTTGCGCAAATCGTCGTCATACTTCTTCATACGAGAAGTTATACGGTCGCCCATGCCCTCATAGTCGGGGATCCGCTCCTCCTCCAGGAGAACCGTCTTGAGCTCTGAGTCCCTCAATGCCTTTATCTTCGCCAGCTCGATGCGGTCCACCTGCTCCTGCTTTCGGATTGCCAGCTCTCCAAAAGATATGGCCTCTTTCGCCACCGCCTGCCCCAGCTTATATTGAGATTCCGCGACGACGACGCCGGTATTAGGCGCGCGCTCCTCGCGGCGCACGTCGGCCAGCGGCCTCACCTGCAACCGTTCCTCGGCCCTTGGAATAATCGTAACCATTTGTTATCACCTTTTATGGGAGCATATTAAGATAAGAGAGACCGCTTGGGCCTCCGTTCTTCCAGAAATCCCACTGCTTGGCCAGACTCGAGGCCCCCGTCAGCAGCGAAGTCCCAGCGTTCAGATAAGAGGCCTTCTTTGCCGCCTCGCCCTCCGCCTCATAATTCCTGGCCCGCGTCTCATAATTCGCGGCATTGCCCAAAAAGCCCCAGCTCTCCATGGCCGCGTTATAACTGGCCTTCGCGGCGTCCGCCGCCGTAATCCCGGCCGTATCCACCTGCATCGCAAGAGGCGAGCCCGTATCGAGCTGCGTGCCCGAAGAGGCCAGCGCCGCGCGCTGAGCCCCCGTAAACTGACGGCCCCTCTCGCGCACAGAGGCCGCTTCTATGCGCCCGCGCTCCAAAGCGTCCTCGCTCTTGCGTTTCTCCATCTCGGCGTTCTGCCGGGACATCGCGGCGGAATACTCGGCCTGCGCCTGCGCCGCCTTACCCTGACTTATCGCGCCCATCGCCGAAAAAGCGCTCCCGAAACCGGAAATCGCCATCGCCAAAGTACACATCTCTTACCCCCGCCTCCTTACCACCGGATAAAACCACTCCCCGTGCAGGCCGACCCTTCGCGCGGGAAGCACGCGAAAACCGCACCAGCGAAGCCAGCGCAAAGATTGCTCGTTCCAGACCCCGACGAAATTCACCATCACGGGAAAAACCTCGTTCAACCGCTCCACGACCCGCCGACAATGCCGCAGAAAGACAAACGGCGCGTGTTCTATTTCCTCTGAGGCCAGTGCCCAGACGACATGCTCGCAACCCAATAGCGCGCGCCTGGCCACACCGAAAAGCATCACGGGCGAACCGCGGCGCTTCACACAAAAACAAACCAGCGACCCGTGCACCGACTCCGCTGCAGCGTGCGCCGCCCCCTGTTCGCCGGAAGAGGCGAAAATCTCCCTGCGGTCCGCCTCCCGTAATTCAAGCGAGACGGCAAGACAGTCTATCGGTCTTACCTCTTCGACCGTCCAATCCTCATGCCTGTAATAAACCGTCATCCCTACCCACCGACCGTGACCTCGGGAATAAAGGCCAGGACCGTAAACGGCAGCGGCTCCTCCTGACGGAAATAAATCTGCCCCTCGCGGTTATACCCGCCGTTGAAACTTATCTCGATATCCCCCGTCTTAAGCCGCGTATGACAGCCGTACATCTCGACGGAGCGGTACTTGGGTTCATCCAGCGGCAGCCCTTCGCCCGCCCCGAACTTCCCGCCCAGCGTCTTCTCCACGCGCACTATGAGCTTGTTAATCGCCTTAAACCGCCCCTGAACCGAACCGTCCTTCAAACCGGGCTCCATCCGCAGCGTCTTCACCTCGGAAACATAGGGCAGCCCCAGCACGATGTCTTTGGCCGCGAAATCCAAAGTCACGCTCCCGCCCGCCACCGTCACGGGTGAAATCACAAAGCCGTCTGCCAGACCGGAAAGCGTTTTTCCCTCCAGATGCGACAGGCCGGAGACAACCTTCACAGCGGACTGACCATGATAAGAGAGCGCCGAATCGACGAAGACGGCCCGCTTCAAATCGCCGTCCGGCAGCCGGTGGGCGAGGCGTTCCACATAACGCTTCGTCACGCCGTTCACCGTACGCCGCACCACGAACCAAACCTCATCCTGCTTTGCGCCGGGAACCGAGACGACGGATTCAAAAGCCCCCGGCGTCGTATGCAGATGCCAGGCCATCACGTCATGCTCTGGCAGATAAGTGAGGGCGGCAAGCGCCCCGTCGTCGCGCACACACCAAAGCACCCCCCACGGCTCCCGCTGCAAAGCCATGGAAACCAGGGCTCTCTCCTCCAGCAAATGCTTCGCCAGCACCGACAGATCCGTCCCCTTATAGCCGTCCGACTCCAGAACATAGCCGAAATTCCGCAACGTCGAGCCCTGATTCTGCACAAACAAAACGATATTGCCCACCAATACGGGAGAGACGGCGGAGGCGCCGTAATAACTCTGCACCCGTGCGGGAGCGTTGGAAGGCGTGAAAGGATTGTCGCCCGGAGAAATCTTCCACTCCGAAGCCGCCGTAAAAACCAGCAGATCGGACATGCCGACGATATGGCGGATCGCGTTCACCTGCTCCGCCGCCAGCGTGATGGAGATGGCGTCGTCGTCCGCCGTAGGAACCGTCGTCCCGAAATCCCGATAGAGGTCCGGCTTGGAAAACCATAAAGTCTGCGGCTGCTTTCTTGTCGCGCCGAAAACCATCCGCTGATTGAAAAACCCGATCGTAGCCGGCCAGCCGTTCTCGCCGCTCCAGGCGCCAAAGGCCCACAGCTTCGTCGCGGAAACATCCGGCAGCCGGGTAAGCACCCGAGCGGAAGCCGAAGTCCCCGAAGAGACCGCGGTAATTGCAGCCATGCCGTAAAACTCCCCGCCCGAGGCGATAAGCGACACATAGCCGCGGTCCACATCGCCGCCGCCGTCCGGCACCACTTGCGCGAAAGAATAGCTGCGAACGCGCAGGCGCGTCGGTTCCTCAACGTCGCCGCCCTCGTTGAAATTCTTCGCCCCAGAGCTGTTCGACGAAGAAGAAGCCGCCGAAGAATAAGAGCGGACCTCCTTCCAGACGCCGGCGTCCTCATCCCAGCGCTCCAGATAGATCGTCCCGCGCCAGAAGCCCTGCGTCTGCAGGTCCCAGCTCTTATAGGCCCATATCTCGACGCCCTCCGTATCGCTTACCCTCTCCCAAGTAGAATCGGCCCCCGGCTCGCGCTTCTCGGTCTCCACGACGCTTTCGCGATAACCCTCCAGCGCCCGCCACATCTTGCCGTTATGCGTGCAAAAAGAGCCCTGCGGCCACTGCCGGTTGAACTCCCAGCTGTAAGCCGGCGCGTTCGGAATCCCCATGCTCGTGTAGCCCGCAGCGTCCGAACCGATCTTGAAGAGCGAACCCACGTGGCCGGAAGAAAACAGCGAAGCGGAAGCCGTCAGAGTGACGTTTCCCGTGACCCAGGAGGCCTTCACCGTCGTCTCCGTCACATTGACGTCCATAAACGGCCCGTTTTTGAAATCAAAATCCGTAAGCGTCCAGCTCGTATGCGAATAACGCGACAACATCTTCGGCCTCACGGAAGGATGAACGATAAACAGCACGTCGGCCGACTGCACAAAATTCAGGGCGGAAAGCGTCTCCTCCGTATAACCGCCGCTTTCGATCTGGTAACCGTCCGTATAAAAACGAATATACCCATGGCCGAATTCCAGCACATAGGCGTCCTGCGTATTATACTGAAAGGGCACCAACCGCACCTTTTTCGACGAATCCTTCACCTCTGAGATGAACTCCGTCCCCGGGCGGTTCGAAACCCCGCCATAGGCGTGCACGAAGGCGTTGCGGCACTTCGCAAGCCCTACGCTGTACTTTGCCATATCCACGCGGCCATACAACGCCGCTGAAAGCTCGCCTCCGGCAAAAGAGGGCTGAATCCCGTAAAAGCCCATCCTAACCCTTCCTCAGCCCGCGGCGGGCCAAAATAAACGACGACTCCCGCGGTCGTTTTGCCTCGCGGCGACGACCCTCGCCCGCGTTCAGCGCCTTCGCGTGCTGCAAAGCCTGCGCCAGGCGGCTCTCATAATACTGCGCCAGCTGCGCCGCGCCCGTAAGCGGCGCCGCCAAAAGCGCCGCCAGCTTCAGCGTCAAAAGCTCCACAAAATGCGCGTCAAAGACCGTTGGGTCCGTCACGCGCGCCACATACTCCAGCATCGCCCGTGGCACGTCCGTCAAACAGACCGAAGAACTGTCCGTCGCTCCTCCCAGGCGCGCGATCTCAAAGCGGGCGTCGGCGGATGAATATCTCTCCTGCCGATAATTTTCTTCCCCGCACATCTCGCAGGGAAAAACCCGCACCGCATAAAGAAAATCGTCCGGCAGCCCATAGACGTGCCGCCAATGGGGATGACTAAAAACCAATCGGGAAAGCTGGAAGAAAGAGCGCGCGAAATGCCACACCGCCTCCCGCAGCAGAAAATCCAGCGCCATGTCATAAAAATCCGTACACTTCCGCGCTGGGTCCGACGCCTCGTCCAAAGAGTCGATCGTCTGCACATTCGCCAGCCGCAGCGCCATATTGCAAATACCTACTATAGAAACCTCAGCCATAAAAATCACTCCATCCCTTATCGTTAAAAACGTCAAATAAAGCCGCGGGGGAGGAAGAACCGTCGGCTCCTCCTCCCCCGTTATCCTCTACTCTCCCCGAAGGTCGAACTCTCCGGGGTCCTCTGACGCGG
>JAVVPF010000054.1:0-6710 GCA_036655895.1 Cloacibacillus sp.
CGATGGAGGCAAAAGCTCCATTGTGCGTTGAAGATAAAAGCGTTGCCGTTCCTGAATTAACGGCCGTCGCACCGGTGGCAAAAATGGACGTCTCCGCTAAAGATCGCGAGGTTGAGGCTTTTAAGGCGTTTCTTGTCGGCCAGCCATATGATGCGACGGCACTGCGCAAAGCCGTAGACGTGTCGAACAGCGCAAATCAGGCAAGCAGCAACGCCGTTATCATTCCCGAGACTGTGCGTGATTCCATTTGGAAGGAAATGGGCGAACGCCATCCGATCTTGAACGCGGTGCGCATGACCTTTGTCAAAGGCGACATTACGATTATAAAAGAATCTTCGAGCGGTGATGAAGCGGCTTGGTATAACGAATCGACAAAGGTTACTGACGGCAGCTTTAGTTTTGCGACACTTGAACTCAAAGGCTATGAGCTTGCCAAAGCGGTACCTGTGACGTGGATGCTTAAAAAGATGTCAATGGATGCGTTCATGCCCTATATCATCTCGTTAATCGCGGAGAAGATGGGCAACGCGCTTGCTAAGTCTGTTGTCGAGGGCAAGGGGGCCGCTGGGTCCAGTGACACATGGAAGAGCCAGCCGCAGGGCATAGCCGTCGCTCTAGAGGCGGAGGCCAGCACGCCGCAGATCGTCACATACAGCGCTTCGGACGATATCGATTATGATAAATTCTGTGATGTGATGGCGAAGATAAAGAGCGGCTATTACGGAGGCTGCGCAATCTACGCGAAGAACACCATGATCTGGACGAAGCTTGCTACGATAAAAGATTCTGACGGTCGTCCCTATTTCGTCACAGACCCCACCAGCGGGGGGGTAGGACGCATTTTCGGACTCACGGTTTATGAAGAGGACGCGGTGAGCGATGATGAGATACTTGTCGGCAACGTCTCTGCCGGTTATGTGGCGAACTGCAACGAGAACGTATCGCTCTACCAAGAGGATCACGTAACCGATCGTTATACCGATTATATGGGATACGCAATTATCGACGGCAAGGTGCTCACGAACAAGGCGTTTGTACTCATAAAAAAATCCTCTTAGCCGTGAGCCCTGAAACGGCCACATTCAGCAAGGCGGTCCCGGCTGATGTGGTGCTCACGGTAACGGGAGCCTCGTTGGTTACATCTGTTAAAAATCAGGCCTCAGTTGTCAATGCAAGTAATTACAGCTATTCGTCCGGTTCGCTCACGATTACCGATGACTATCTGGCCACTCTCGCTAACGGAGCAAAGACGTTTACGGTAGTCACAGACAACGGCAGCGCGGCTGTCGAAATTACGGTCACCGACTGATGCCGCTCTCGCTTGAAGATCTGAAGCTCTATTTGCGAGTGACCGACGATGTCGAGGATGCACTGATCTCGGCGCAGCTTGCTGCGGCGGAATCGTATATCAAGGGTAAGGTAAGCAAAACACAGAGGCTCTCCGCTAGAGAGCCTCTTGCCATTGAGGACGATTCGCTTTACCAGCAGTGCGTTAAGCTTATGGTCGCTCACTGGTACGAAAATCGCGCCATATCCTCCACAACGAGGACGACGGTTATCGGTATCCAGCATACCGTTGACGCGATTGTCGCTCATATTGAAGGATGTGGTGATTATCTATGAACCCCGGAAAGTTAAACCGTTATGTTGTTTTGAAGGGTTTGCAGACAATTCAGGACGAAGGCGGAGGGGCTCAGGAAAGCTACTTGATAAAAAAGAGCTGCTGGGCGTCTATGCGCACAATTCGCACCTACGGCGAAATGCTGGCCAACAGAGACACGAATGTGTGTCTGCTGGAGGTGACGGTGCGTGACAACCGCCGCGCGGATTTGGCGCCGCGGCGTGGAGACATCGTGGAATGGTCAGGCCGAGTCTTCGATGTAGAAAGCGTCTCGCCGCCTGAAAATGGTTATGTTGTGATGATTTGCAGAGAGGAGTCTTGAGCATGGGCGATAAGATTAAAGTCGAATGGGCCGACCGCTGCAACATAAAGCTAAGCCGATCTCTAATGTCCATGTCTAAGGTCATCCAGGACGAATCAGCCGCCGCTTTTCGCCAGACGGCCGATGAAATTCAGGCAGGCGCAAAGGCCGTTGTGCGTGTGCGGACAGGGTTGCTGCGGGAATCGATAAAAAGAACTGTTCGTAGAAAACCAGATTCTATAGTTGCTAGGGTGTTCGCGGATTACCCTGCAACCGATAGAGTGCACAAGACCAGCACAAAGAAGCAGGCAGCGGGTTCCCGCGATTATTATGCCTTTGCGATCGAGTACGGAACGAAACGTAGCCGGGCGTATCCCTTTTTAAAGCCTACGGCCAACAGGCTGGAAGATCGGGCTCTCCGCCGGATAGACGCTATTGTCAACAGGGAGCTTGGCAAAGTATGAGCAGCTTCGATATTGTGGTGGAGGTTCGAAACGCGCTCTTAAACGTAGTTGGCATAACGGATGTCTATGACTCGTTGGTCACGCCTGACAAGGTAAGCTCCGTTGTAAGCCCTTATGCCTGCATAGGCGAATTCAGAAAGACTCAGGGGCGCATCATGGATGCCTCCGAGCAAAAATGCTTTATCGACGTCTTCCTGTGGACTAAATATAAGGGCAAAAAACAATGCATGGAGCTTGCCGATACCTTTGAGAGCTCTTTAGCGGAGCTGGACAGAGATTATTTTCTCGAAGCGGCGTATTTTGACTACGACGAAGTTTCCGGCTGGTCATTGGCACAAATTACCCTCAGAACATATCTGGAATAGAAAGGATGATAAAAGATGAGTAAGATAGCTGCGAAAAATTCGCTCATAATGATAGAAATATCCAACACGGCAACCGCGCTGATGGCGTGCAAAGATTGGGCGCTCAACACCTCGCGCGGAACGATAGACGTTTCTACGATCGATTCTGAATGGAAGGAGTTCTTGACCGGACAGGTTTCTGCTGACGGAAGCGCGACGGTCCTCTATGACCCTACGGATTCCACCGTGCAGACTGCCATCGAAACCGCCATGTGGGAAGGCACTGTGGTAACGATGCATCTCCGGCCGGAGGGAACGGGCAGCGGTAAGCCAGACTATGAACTCGACGCGCTTATCACGGGATGGAACATCACCGGTGCTACGGAAGACGCCATCAGCATCGCTATTTCGTTCACCGGCACCGGCAAGATAACGAAAACCAGCCAGACAACGGCATAAGGAGAAATCAAAATGCAGATAAAACTTGGAGATAGAGAATACGAGGTAAAATATCCTTTTGCGGCCTGCCGAGAGATCGAGCGCGCCTCGGGGCGCAGCATCACGACTTTTGCCTTCGAAACAATAAATCGCGCCACCAGCGGCGACGTTTCGTTTGACGATATAACGCTGCTGGTATGGGGCGGCATTTTGCATGTAAGGCGCAACATTTCGCTTGATCAGGTCGCCATACAGCTCGAAGGACTCGCGGACGACAAGCCGCTGCTGAACGTTTTTGTTGACTGCGCGGCGGAGCTGCGCAAAAGTCTCGACGCCAAGCTCAAATTCGAGGAGCCGACGGCAGAAGAAAAAAACTAGATGAAGAGGCCTCGGAGCAAGACGGTGAAAAAACGGCGGATGAATGTTACCGCACTGCGCTGTTGTTTGCCCTGGGACCTCTGCACCTGACCTTTGATGATCTGTGGCGAATAACGGTGGGTGAATTTGACGATATGGCTACCGCTTACCGCTATAATGAATACCTTGAATCAAGAAAGCGCGCGCAGCTGGCCAGCTGCATTCTGTCCGGACTGGTAAAACAACCGCCGAGCATTCAGGATATCGCCGGAGTGTGGGATGATAAAACGATGCGCGTATACAATAAGATGGAGATGTACGAACTTATCAAAGAGCGCATAAAAAACAAGAAACACAAATAGGCCCTTTTCACAGGGCCTATTTTGTACAACATATGCTATACTGATATAAAATCAGAGAAAAGGAGGGCTAGCGTATGATGCTGATAAATCTTGCTCTTGGTTTGGCTTTTGTTTATTATATCGGCTCGTATTTCATTAAAGAACTTATCAGAGTGCCCTTCTTCTGGTTTGTGCTTCTCGCAGTTGTTTTCGCGGTATATTTGGAACACCAAAGAGAAAGAAAACAAAGCTAATCATTAAAAGTGAATACATCGGCCTCCGCTGACCTGTATGGTTGCGCGGGGGTTTTTTTGTGGAGTAAGGAGGCGGAATAAGTGGCTAAAAACACCTTGGCCGTGCGCATGACCTTGAACGCGTCGGAGTTTACGCGAAATCTAAATAAAGTAAAGCGGCAGCTTAACAACGCCTTTGGTAAAGATGCCATCCAAGGCTCCGAGGCTCTAATGGGCAAGCTGAAATATTTCGGCGTGGGGATCGCGGCGCTGGGAGCCAAGGCCGTAAAAATGGCCTCTGATTTTGAAATGACAAAGAGATCGATGGCGGCACTGGTGGGCAATGTCGATGTTGCCACCGCGCACCTGAGAGACCTTGAAAAATTTGCCGCGACGACGCCGTTTGAATTCACCGGTCTGGTCGACGCGTCCAAGAGGATGCAGGCATACGGGGCTGACGTCGATTCTGTCATTCCCATACTTGAGACGCTTGGCGATACCGCAATGGCTTTAGGGCTTAAATCTGATGGGCTGGACCGTATGACGCTTGCGGTCGGGCAGATCATGGCGAAAGGCAAGCTGTCGGCAGAGGAAATGAGGCAGCTCGCGGAGACGGGGCTTCCCGCGTGGCAGATAATGGCCGAAAAAATGGGGATCAGTGTCGCGGAACTCATGGATCGCTCTAAAAAGGGGGCAGTATCCGCGAAAACAGCGCTTGACGCGTTGTTTTCCGGCATGTCGGAACGCTACAGCGGAATGATGAAGGCGGTTGCGGGGGAAATCCCTCAGCAGTTCTCGAATATGAAAGATAATGTCAGCTCTATCATGCGCGAGTTGGGAAGCGAAATAAGCGAAGCACTTGACCTAAAAACGCGCTTGTCAAAAACGCAGGAATGGTTGAATAAATTTGCGGAGGCCGCTAAATCGTCGGGGATCAGAGAAGCGATCAGCGAGATGGTTCCAGAAAATCTTATCGTTGCCGTGACGACGCTGGCCGGGGCGATCGGTGCAGGGTTGATACCGGCTATTTCAAAATATGCCGTCTGTCTTTTTGGACTCTCCGGCCAGTGGGGCATCATGATCACCGCAATTGCCGCGATGTCAGGCGTACTGATGTCAAACAAAGGGGAGCTGTCAAACTATATTTCCGGTCCCGTCCAGGCTGGGATCGTAGCCTTTGGCACGTACCAGACGGCCATAGCACTGGCTACGGCGAAAAATTTACTTTTCACCCCATCGGTGATTGGATGGCTTGGCAACATAAAGGCATGGGTATCGCTTGCTCCCGCGGCTATAAGCTCTCTTTCGGCGTTTACCGGCTGGCTGGGTATGGCGGGCGCGGCCATGGGGCCTGTAGGCTTGGTGGCTTTGGCTGTTGGCGCCGGATACTGGCTGTCGCTGCGCGATCAAATGAAAGAGGCTGAAAAACAGGCGAATATCACGCGCGAAGCCATAGAAAAAATAAATACTCAATTTGCCGACGCGGACGCGACGCAGATCGCGATCGCCCTGGATACGGCGCGCACAAAATTGCAGGACTTAGAAGTCCAGGCAAAGAAATCCTCCTTGGCAATGCTGGAGCTCTCCAATAAGGCCTTTCTGAGCAAGAACGGAGTTCTGGGCGGAGCGGCAGGCTCTGCCGCCTCCGCGTTTGTGGATAATGAGCAGCTGAGCCGGCCTGATGAAATCGCAGGGCTTAAAGCGGAGATATCGGCGCTTGAGGAACAATATAAAGTAAAATCTGAGGCGCTTGCGAAGACAGCCCAGAAGAAAAATGGGCTTTTTGGAACTCTTAACGGTGATGGTTTTGGCGAGTCCGGTAAAACTAAAAAAGGCAAATCAGCCGCAGAATTGCTAGTGCAGAATATTTCCGACCAGATAAAATACCTCAACGCCGACGGGGAATCCTTTTTGCCGATCCTCGATAAATGGCTGGCGAAATCAAAGCCGCTTTCGGAGGATTGGAAGAAGATTCGCGACCTCCAACTGCAGATCATGGAGAATGCGGAACAGCGGAATCCGTTCTCGGCCGAAAATGTGTTGGAGAGAAACCGGGAACGAATAGCGCGCATGAAATCGCTCGAAGAGCAATCCAAGCGGCTGCGCGAGGAAGAATACAACAACTATGGGTGGCAAAACGCGCAAGGGCTCATGAGCGACACGGACTATATCAACAAACTCAAGGAACGCTTTGCTAACCTCTCAGATCAATTCAAGGCGACCGGCGGCAGCATCGAAAACTTTTTGCAGTGGCCGCCGGAGTTGCAGAAGGCTTTCAGCGATTTGCAGAGTGCGGGCAGCAGCGAATTTGCAAAATCGCTCGACCTGTTAAAAAACCGGTTTGAAAGCGGTAAAATCAGCGGCACGCAGTATAAAGCCGCGATCGAGCAGCTAAAAACACAATTTGCGGATATGCCGATCGTAATCAAACTGGCCGACGACGCACTCAAGGCCTACGAAAACAGCATGAATAAATTCCCGACGGCCGCGCAGCAGGCAACAAGCGCGTGGGACAGCGCGCGCGAGGGGCTCAACGCCGTGCCCGCGGGCATCGGCAACGCGTTTGAGAGCGCCATTCGCGGCACCGAATCACTCGGCGAAGCTATGTTGG
>JAVVPF010000054.1:6720-7631 GCA_036655895.1 Cloacibacillus sp.
CGCCACAGCGTTGGTCATGCGGGCGCTTTTTGGCGGCGGCGAGGGCGGTGGCTTTTTCGGCTCCGGCGGCGGGTTTTTTGGAATGCTGGGGCTGAAATTCCACAGCGGCGGCACCGTAGGCGCCGGCGGCACGCCGACGCTGGTAAGCCCCTCCGTATTTGCCAACGCGCCGCGAATGCACGGCGGCGGCATCGCGGGGCTGCGCTCCGATGAGGTGCCGGCCATCCTGCAGCGCGGCGAGGTCGTCCAGCCGAAAAACGCGCGAGCAGGAGGAGCGGCCGCCGGCGGCGACAACTACCAGATCACGATTCAGGCGATAGACGCGTCGAGCTTTGTTAAAATGCTCCAAAACAACAAAGGCACAATTGAAAGCTTAATAGTTAACGGCCTGCAGCGGGGCGGATCTCTGCGCATGGCCGTAAAGGGGGCGGTGTAAATGGCAACACCAGTTTTTACATGGGAGCCCGATTTCACGTGGCAGCCGCAGTATCGCCGCCGCGTGAATATCACCACCTTTGAGAGCGGCAAAGAGCAGCGCAGCGACCGCGGGGCCGCGCCGCGCGAGTGGGCGTTGACCTTCACCGGCAGCGCCGCGACGCTCGCCGAGATAGAGACATTTTGGAACGCGCGAAAAGGCCCGGTAGAATCATTTCTCTGGACGCCGCCGGGCGCGATATCAGCCATAACGGTGCGCTTTAAGGACGATACGCTGAAATCAGATCGCGCCGGCATGAGACACGGAAAAATCGAACTTACCTTGAGGGAGATACTATGAGCGACTATAAGACGGCGGCGCAAGCCGAAACCTTAGAACCGATATATCTTGTGCGGGTGCTCGACATCCCGCCGCTTAACCCTGCCACGCACAGCACAGAATACCTCTATCTCACCGATGCGCCGGAAAATGTGAC
>JAVVPF010000055.1:0-4871 GCA_036655895.1 Cloacibacillus sp.
GCTTTATCGCAAGCATCCCCACCCCTGCCGCAAAGAAATTCACCGCCGAATACACCAAGAACTATAAAATGAACCCGGAGAAATACGCTCAGGCCGGCTATGACTGCATGATGATGATAGGAGAGGCGATAGCGAAGGCCGACTCGACAGACCGCGCCAAGGTCCGCGACGCGCTTGCATCGATCAAGTACACCGGACCGCAGGGCAAGGCCTATTTTGACGCTAAGAACCAGCTCCAGATAGATGAATACATAGCTGCGATAAAAGACGGCAAGATCGTCGTAGTCGCCGGCCCTATTTCTGGTAAATAGTCGATTTAATTTTCTGAAGACGGAGGAGGGGGCCCTCCTCCGTCTCAAATCCAGCAGGCTGGTAGCTTTGAAGAGGTGAGCTAATCATGATGTTAACTGTTTTACTGCAACAGATGCTGAACGGGATCATTTTGGGCTGCATTTACGCTCTTATTGCTCTTGGCCTGTCGCTTATCTTTGGGATACTCGAAACGGCCAATTTCGCGCACGGCGAATTTTACATGATAGGTGCCTTCATCGGTTTTTTCAGTACCATGATGTTAGGCCTTCCGTTTTTCGCTTCACTATTGGTGTCTATGGCGGGAATGGCGTTGCTCAGCGTCATAATAGAGCGTCTCGCATTTCGCCCTATTGTAGGAAAGCCGCTTATCAACGGTATGCTTCTTTCCTTCGGACTTTCCACGGCGCTTGCGAACCTTGCTCTTTATCTATTTAAGGCGGATCCGCGCAAAATCGAATCGGGGCTTTCTGGCATACACTTTGATTTGGGCGGCGTCTTTGTAACAGGAGAAAGGCTTACCGTTCTGGTGCTGTCAGTGTTTCTTGTCGCTATGCTTTCCTGGTTCATCACCTATACAAAAATCGGCAAATCAATGAGGGCTGTTGCACAGGATCGCGTCGCCGCAGAACTTTCCGGGATAAACGTCAGGATGATCTATTCCATCACTTTTGCAATAAGCGGGGCGCTTGCGGCTGCCGCCGGCACGATGGTTGGCGCCATCTTTTTCGTTCAGCCGGACATGGGGCTTGCCGTCACGCTTAAATCCTTCGTTATAATCATTCTGGGCGGCATTGGGCAGATAAAAGGCGTGATTTTCGCCGCTATCCTCATCGGGCTCGTTGAGAGCCTTGGCGGAGGTTTTATAAGCTATGCCTATAAGGATGCCTATCCTTTCCTCCTGCTCATTCTGCTCTTCATTTTCAAGCCCGAAGGACTTGCGGGAGGTAAAAAATAATGACAAAGACTGCAAGATATATCGCGTTCTTCTGTTTTTTGGTGATCTTCCTCTTCCTTCCGCACCTGTTCACGATGGATTACTACCTGCATATATTTGTAATGTCGGAGATATATGCTGTGCTCGCCCTCTCTCTTGCTCTCATCGTAGGGTTTTCTGGGCAGGTCTCTATGGGGCACGCCGCCTTTTACGGGGTCGGGGCCTATGCCTCCGCCATCTTGAGTACGCGTTTTGGACTTTCTTTCTGGATCGCCTTCTGGCTTTCAGGTGTAGCCGCGGGCCTTCTTTCTTACTGCCTTGGCAGGCTTGTGCTGAGGCTTAAGGGACACGTTTTGGCTATCACGACCGCGTTTTTCTGCGTTCTGGTGAATGTTGTCATGGTCAACTGGATACCGGTTACAAACGGCCCGATGGGCATAGCGGGTATCCCGAGGCCGACTCCTATCAACCTTGGCGCGTTTGTCATCCCGTTCGAGACAAGGCTGCATTACTATTATCTAGGGCTTGTCTTTGTGGCAGCGGTTGCATGGCTGCTTTACAGGATCACCGTTTCCAGAATAGGAGATAATCTGATCGGTGTCCGAGAAAATCAGGAACTTGCAAAGTCACTTGGCATCGACACTATGAAGAGCAAAGTGTTCGCCTTCACGCTTGGCGGGGCTCTAGCTGGGCTCGCCGGTTCTTTTTACGCTCACTATATCCTCTTCATAAGCCCTGTAACATTTACCATTGGAGAGTCCATCAACATCTTGGTGATGGTGATTTTTGGCGGAATGAGCACGCTGGTCGGGCCAATTTTCGGAGCCATCTCACTGACGATCCTGCCGGAGTTTCTGCGAATGGCGGGCGCGCTGCGTTTGGTAATTTACGGCGTGGCCCTAGTCTGCTTTATTATATGGCTGCCGCAGGGTGTATGGGGAAGCTTAAAAAACTATTACCTTACGAAGAAAACAATGGATAAAGAATAATAAAACCAGACAATATCCGAACGGATATAAAAAGATGACGCCGGCACACAGAGAACAGTCCTCTCTGCCGGCGTCATCTTTTTGTAAAGACAGGCAAAATCACCGCAAGCGCTTAGTTTGCGGACCGTAGATTCACGCTGGTGTGGTTTTGTCGTCTGTGGGATGATTTTCGATGTCTAAAAATTCTGTAAATAATGCTGCGGCCTAATGCGGTGGGCGGCGGGGCGTGTTATCATTAGAGAAAACAATTACGGGAGGCATTTGATATGAGCGAACTGTTTAAAAATATACCAAAAGAGACGGCTCTTCGGCTTTGTGATCTGGTCAGCGCGGAGGAGGGGCAAATAACGAGCCGCACGCTTGCGCAGAATGACGCGGTTAGCGTTACGCTCTTTGCCTTTTCCGCCGGAGAGGAGATCGGAACGCACGATTCAAAGGGCGACGCTATGGCGACTGTGCTTGAGGGCACGGGGCGCTATGTCGTGGGAGGAAACGAGTACATGCTTTCGCAGGGCGAGACTTTGATAATGCCGGCCAACGTTCCGCACTCGGTCCACGCGCCGGGGCCGTTCAAAATGCTGCTTACAGTCGTTTTTCCGATAGAGAAATAAAGTGCCGCGGAAATTGAGGCGCGGCGCCGATGCTTGAGCTTACGATACTTGTCGAAAACAGCACAAAAATAGACCTCTACCTTGCGGGGGAGCCGGGGCTTTCCGTCTGGCTTGAGTGCTGCGGGAGAAAGATACTTTTTGATACGGGATATTCGGGGCTTTTCCTGCAAAACGCGGCTCAGCTTGGCGTGGATGTCTCCCAGATGGATATGCTCGTCTATTCGCACGGGCACAACGACCACACATGGGGCACGCACGCCCTCGTCGAATATTTAGACAAGAAAAACGCAGCACGCGCCCCCGCGCTGCTTGCGCATCCGCGAGTTTTTGAAAACAAGCGCGCTCAGGGCCATCTTATCGGCGCTGTGATGCGCGAAGAGGCGCTTTCAGCCTTTTTTGACGTCGTTCTCAGCGCCGATCCGCTTGAAATAGAGTCGGAGCTGTGGTGGCTGGGCGAGATACCGGCCTCGGTAACGCCGCGCCGCGCATCGGGCACGATTTGCGGCGCTTCGGATGTGACGCCCGATCTCTGCGTGGATGATTCGGCGCTTGCCTATCGCGGACGCGACGGCCTCGTCATAATCACCGGCTGTTCGCATTCCGGAATTTGCAATATTGTGGCGCACGCAAAGAGCGTGACTGGCGAGACGCGAGTGGCGGATATAATAGGCGGCTTTCACCTGCTTGACGCTTCGGCGGAGGAGCTGCAAGAGGTGACGGCGTATCTGTCGGCGGCTGGCGTTTCTACGATGCACCCGTGCCACTGTACGGACTTCAAGGCTAAAATGGCGCTTGCCGCGGCTTTTGACGTGCGTGAAGCCTATACGGGGCTGCGCTTTAAATATAAATAGCCGCGCTGCGGAAGCCGTTATTCAAATTTTGCGGCCGCGCTGAATATTATAAAAAACACAAGGTTGACTATAACGACGCTCGCTCCGGCGGGCGAGCCCGTGGCGTATGAGAGTATGAGCCCCGCGGCGAATGAGACGAGCGATATGACGGCGGATGATATGGCGACGCTTCGGAAGCTTTTGAAGAGGCGCATTGAGGTGAGCGCCGGAAATATTATGAGGCCGGAGATCAAAAGCGCTCCCATGAGGCGCATACCCACCGCTATCGTCACGCCTGTGAGCGTGGCGATAGTTACGTTGAGCAGGCCCGTTCTCACGCCAGTCGCCTTTGCGAAATTTTCGTCGAAGGTGACGGCGAATATTCTGTTGTAGCAGAGGGCGAAGAGCAGCAGCACGCAGGAGGAGGCGCCTACGCTGAGCGTGACGTCGCCTTTGCTCATTGCGAGTATGCTTCCGAACATGTAGCTTGAAACGTCGGTGTTTATGCCCTGCGTCATTGATATCGCCGTGATGCCGATGGCAAGCGCGCCCGTGGAGATGAGGCCTATAGCCGCGTCCCCGCGGAGGCTGCTTTCATCGGTTATTTTAAGCAGCAGTATCGCCGCGCCCGCCACCACCGGTATGGTGAGGCCAAGCGGAGCCGCGCCGAGCGCTATCGCCGCGGCAAGCGCGCCGAAGCCTACGTGCGCCAGACCGTCTCCTATCATGGAGTAGCGTTTCAGCACGAGGCTGACGCCAAGCAGCGACGAGCAGAGCGAGACCATCAGCCCCACAGAGGCGGCCCGCAGCAGGAAATTGTATGAAAGCATCTCCGTTATCAAATCAAGCATTTTTGTTTTTTTGCGTCCATTCGCGGTAGTCTTGCGCAGCGCCGAAAAATTCCTGCCTCTCGCCCAGCACCAGCAGATGTGTCGCCTCCGCCTCAGCGCGCTCTCTGTCGTGAGTCACCATGACGACGGCAAGGCCCGTCTCTGAACGCAGCGCGCGAAGCAGCGCGTGAAAATCCTCCGCTCCCGCCGCGTCAAGCGCGGAGGCCGGCTCATCCATGAAGAGCGCACGTTTTGCGGCGCAGAGCGCCCGCGCTATCAGCACACGCTGCTGCTGGCCTCCCGAGAGGTCGCGGAAGGCCTTCGCGCGAAGCGGCAGCACGCCCATGCGTTCCAGATTGAGGTCT
>JAVVPF010000055.1:4970-7344 GCA_036655895.1 Cloacibacillus sp.
TGCTGCTGGCCTCCCGAGAGGTCGCGGAAGGCCTTCGCGCGAAGCGGCAGCACGCCCATGCGTTCCAGATTGAGGTCGGCAGCCGCGCGGTCGGCCGCACCGTAAAAGGGGCGCAGTCCCAGACGGCCCAGTCGCCCTGAGAGCGTCACCTCAAAGACGCTTGCGGGAAAATCGCGCTTTGGCGCCTGCAGCTGCGGCACATAGCCGATGTCGCGGGGCGAAAGCCCGTCGCCGAAGCGCACGCTGCCAGCGCTCGGCTTTACCAGCCCCAGTATCGCGCGCAGCAGCGTGCTCTTGCCGGAGCCGTTTTGTCCAAGTATCGCAAGATAGGCACCGAAGGGCAGAGCGAAATTGACGCAGGATACGGCCTCGCGGCCCTCGAAACTGACGGAAAGCCCGTCGCAGATGAGGAGAGCCATCTTAGTTGAGCGCCTCTTTGAGGCTCTCAAGGTTTCTGCGCATAAGGCCGATGTAGGTGACGCCTCCCTGCATCTCGGCAAGCGACAAATTGTGGCACGAATGCAGCAGCCTTTTTTTTGCGCCGGTTTCGCGGCAGATGGCGTCCGTCGTATTTTCATTTGAAAGCTCTATGTGAAAGACGACCGGGATTTTTTCTTCCCTCACCTTGTCGATGAGCCGCGCTATGACTGCGGCGTTCGCCTCGGTCTCGGAGGCGCAGCCTGGAAAGGCCGCCTCCGCGTGAAGGCCGTAATCCTCGTCCAGATACCGGAACGGGTACCGGTCGCCGAAGACGAGCGTTTTGCGCTTCGCCCTCCGCACCGTCTCTGTGTAGTCCGCGTCCAGTGCGCGGAGCTTCGCGGCGTAGGTTTCGTAGTTGTACTGGTAATGGCCGCGGTTTTGCGGCGCGGCGCGGCAGAGCGCCTCTTTTATGGCCTCCGCTATCTTTATGGCGTTTTTGGGCGACGTCCAGATGTGTTCGTCCGTTTCGTGATGCGCCTCTTCGTCATGGTCGTGCCCCGCCTCTTCTTCGTCAAGGGGGTGCACACATGAGATGGCGGCAAGACGCGCCGCGTGCCCGTCCTCGTTTGCCGCGTCTCCCACCTTATTTGCCCATTGGTCGTTTTCGCCGCCCGTATAGATGAAAAGATCGCTCTTTGCAATGGAGAGCATATCCTGAGGCGACGGGTCGTAATTGTGGCTCTCCATGCCGGGCTTCAGCAGCAGAGAGAGGCTGATGTCGTCTCCGCCTACGGCGCGCGCGAAGTCGTAATATGGAAAGATAGAGGCTACGACCTTTGGGTTGCTGGATTTTTTTTCGGCCTCCACCGCGCCGCCGCTGACAGAGAGCAGATAGACGAAGAAGACGGCGGCGGCAAGAACGCCCGTTGCCGCCGCGATATATTTTCTCATTGGTGGGCAGCCAGCTTCGCGCAGGGCGAGTCTTTCGCATCATTTGCAGCGCCGCCCTCCGTGCATCCGCAGTGGCCGTAAATGACGGTGCGCGCAGGGTCCAGCGAAAAGGAGTGGTCCTCCTTCAGATGACGGCTAAAATCGTCCGCCGTCCCGCAGTCAAGGTGCGTCACGCCCCCGCAGTCCAGACATTTTAAATGGAGGTGCGCCGCGCAGCCCTCCGCGCCGAGCCTGTAGGTGGCGCCGTCACCCTTCTCCGCGATATATTTGAGCACGGCGTTGTCGGAGGCAAGCGCCTCGAGCTGCCGGTAGACCGTGGTGCGTCCGATCTTTGCTCCGCGAGCCTCAAGCAGGCCGCACAGGTCGTCCACCGAAAAGCAGCGCGCAGGATGTTCCTTTAGCAGAGCAAGAAGCGTCTCGTGATTTTTTGTCCTGTAGCGTCCACGTGTCCCCATGATTTATTTTCTCCAATATGAAATTTAATTCCATATTCATTTATAACATATCGCCGGCAAAATCGCAACGTCGCGCGCAGAACTTGTGGGCGCGCGGCGCGTATAGGCATAAAACCTTTGCGATATCGCGGGGTTGGTATAGAATATAAAGATAAAAAATAAATCAGAGCCTGTTTGTACAAATGGACTTCCGAAATGGAGATGCACTATAGCTATGAAATTTATAAATTACGCAAAAGCGGCGGCGGCCGCCGCCCTTTGTATCTCGCTTGCGGGCGCGGCCCCGCTTGCCGCCTCCGCTGTTACGAAGGCGCAGCTTTTGCCCGTCATTGAGCAGAGCCTTGGGCGCGCGACGCCTGATAAATATCTTTCAAAGCCCGCGGGCGACATCACGCGCGCAGACGCTCTGCGCCTTGCGCTTGAAGCTATGGGCTGGGGCTTCGCCGTCACCGCGGTGGACCAGGTGGCGCTGCTGCCGGAGTGGCCCGAGGTGGAGGGCGTTTCCTACGTCGCCTTCCACATGAAGCCGCAGGCGCCGGCCGAGATGC
>JAVVPF010000055.1:7354-7603 GCA_036655895.1 Cloacibacillus sp.
CCGCGCCGCTTTCCGACGACGACGTGAAGGCGATGACGACGTGGCTCAACTACTGTAAAAAGAGCGTAGGGATGCGCGCATCGTTTCCGTGGGAGGGCACGGAGCTTTTGCTCATAAAGCGCGGCGTAGGGACGCCGGTGGGGCCGGCAAACGGCGATATGAAAAACGGCGTCAACGAGCCGCTCTTTGCCGCCATACTGGCCGTGGATATGAATAAGACGCCGACGCAGATAGCGACCGCCGTTATGG
>JAVVPF010000056.1 GCA_036655895.1 Cloacibacillus sp.
TAGAACATTTGATTGATTTTTAGCGTTCGTAACCATGATTCATAAAAATGTGCACAAGTCGGATGAATAATATTCAGCGGATGAGGTATAAGAATGAATCAGGAAGAATACATAGCGCATTTTCGTTATGGAGAACCTCCTTCCCAAAGTGTAGAGGATCATCTTTTGGGAACTGCGGCGTTAGCCCGCCAATACGCAGCCGCCATTGACTTAGGTGACATGGGCGAATTGCTGGGGCTTCTCCATGATTGGGGCAAGTATTCCGGTAGTTTCCAACAGTACATAAAAAGTTCGTCCGGTTTTTTAGATCAGGACAGTGACGATGACGGCTCTTCTATAACAGGCAAAACGAAAAAACCATTACCCATGAAGGGGAAAATAGACCACTCGACAGCGGGCGCCCAGTTTGTGTGGAAAAAACCGAACTGTGATGGCCCGGATTGGATCAAAAAGATTTTCGCGGAGATGACGGCTCTTATTATTGCCGGGCATCATGGCGGTCTCATGGATATCTCCTCTGACGGTGACGATCTTCTTGCCATAAGGATGAACAAAGATGATGAGAAGACGCATCTCACAGAAATAGAACCCAAAATCTCACCACAAGTCTCTGCGTGTGTGGATGAATTACTCTGTTCCGGCCTGATGTTTTTAAAACTTAAAGAACTTATATTAGAAATCAAAAAAATAGAAGATGATATCACAGCGGAATCTATCAAAAAGTTGGGGCATATAGGGGACGAGTCCTCTATGAAACTAAGCTGCGAGCAAATTAAAACAGCCGGTAAGGCGCGGCTATGGTTCGCGTTGGGCTGCCTGACGAAATTACTATTTAGTGTTTTGGTAGATGCCGACCGCTGTGATACTGTGGATTTTTGTGTAGATAAAGCTGCCGAGACCAGGCAGAACTCGAACTACACAGAATGGTCGGTCATGTCAGAGCGACTTGAACGATACCTGTCTTGTTTTTCCACAGACGGCGCCGTCAATCAAATTCGCCGAAATATTTCAGATCGCTGCCTTGAGGCGGCACAAAAAGGCCGGCGCGGTATTTTTACTCTCACCGTTCCTACCGGCGGTGGGAAAACGCTGGCTAGCATGAGGTTTGCGATTGAATTGGCAAAATGTTCCCTTCATGATGCCCATCCCATTGAACGAATTATTTACGTTATCCCCTATACAACCATTATCGATCAGAACGCGGCCAAGGCGCGCGAGGTGCTTGAGACAGATGCGGACCGCGGGAGGATCGTGCTTGAATGCCATTCAAACCTGCTTGAAGAAAATGAGACATGGGAGGGCAAGCTCCTATCCGAAAACTGGGATGCCCCTGTTGTCTTCACCACCAACGTTCAATTTCTTGAGTCTCTTTTTTCCGGTGGAACAAAGAACGTCAGGCGAATGCATCAGTTGGCGCATTCGGTGATTATTTTCGATGAAATACAGACACTGCCGATAAAAACAGTACATCTGTTCTGTGGCGCGCTGAATTTTCTGGTTGAACATTGCGGAACTACAGCTCTTCTTTGCACTGCTACGCAGCCGCTGCTTAACGGTGTATCAAAAGATTACGGCGCTCTGCGCTACGGAGCGGAGGATGAGATTATCCCTAACGCAAGTGAACTCTTTGAAGCCCTCAAAAGGGTGGAGATAAAGAACTGCGTCAAGCCCGGCGGCTATTCCATCAATGAATTAAGCGACATGGTAATCGAAAAGCAAGGTGTTCATAGATCCGCCCTTGCCATCGTAAATACGACGACCGTTGCCAGGAAGCTTTATGGTGATATCAGAGCGAAGCTTGAGGCTGAGGCTGAGATCAAAGTCGTCCATCTAAGCGCTCAGATGTGCCCGGCCCACCGCAAGGTGGTTCTGGACAATATCAATGCGCTACTGAAGGCCGGTGCGCCTCTGATATGTGTCTCTACGCAGGTGATGGAGGCTGGCGTTGACGTAGATTTTGGGTGTGGGATACGATCACTTGCGGGTTTTGATTCGATGGTACAGGCTGCAGGGCGCTGCAATAGGGAGGGGCGAAACAAAAAGATAGCCCCGCTGTTTATTGTCAATCCCGTCGATGAGAAGATTGACAAACTTGTGGATATCAAAGAGGGGCGTCGCGTCGCAGAAAGGATATTAAACGAAATTCCCTCAACGACGACAGGGACGCCGTCGGATATTCTTTCACTCGAAAATATATCGCGCTATTTTAGATATTATTTTTACGCGCGTCATGAAGAGATGAGATATAACGTGAATACAGCGGATCGAGACGATAATTTATTTAATCTCCTTTCGTTGAATGCCAAAACAAAAACGCCTCCTGCGCGAAAGCTCAGGCAGGCATTCGCAACAGCTGGGAATCTGTTTAATGTCATTGAGGCGCCGACAAAGGGTGTTATCGTTCAATATGGCGAGGGAAGGGAGCTCGTGGATCAACTGACTGTCAATACAGATTCCGCAGAGGTGAAGAAGCTGCTTCATAGATCCCAGCGCTTTTCGGTGAACGTATATCCATATCAGCTTGATGCTCTCGTTAAATCTGGTGGGGTGTATAAACAATCTATCTGCGGTGCAAGCGGAGCTGAGGTTTGGATACTTGCCGCCGAATTCTATAGCGATGAGTTTGGGCTCAGCACTGAGCAAGTCGGAAAACTGAAATTGGAGGTGACGTAGTGGAGAACAGAATTTCTTTTAAGGTTCGAGGAAAATTTGCCCTTTTCACGGACCCGGTAACGAAAATCGGAGGCGAAAAGTGCACCTATCAGGTGCCCACATATGAGGCCCTTCGCGGTGTAGCTCGTTCTGTCTATTGGAAGCCGACTTTTATATGGCGAATAGACAAAGTGCGGGTCATCAACCAGATACGGACTCAGACAAAAGGGGTCAAGCCGCTGAACTATAGCGGGGGCAATAGTCTGGCCTTCTACACTTATCTGGCGGACGTCGAATATCATGTGCAGGCGCACTTTGAGTGGAATCCGTTGGCCTCTGAGCTTGCCGCGGACCGCAATGACAACAAGCATTATCTCATGCTGAAGCGGTATCTTGAACGCGGCGGAACGCGCGATATATTCCTTGGGGCACGCGAATGTCAGGGATATGTGGAACCTATTGAATGGAGCGACAAACCGGAAGGATTTTATAAGGATGTGGACGAAGTTTCTTTCGGGTTGATGTTCCACAGCTTTCTTTATCCGGAGGAATCTGGAAAAAACGAGCTTTACAGCCGTTTCTGGTATCCGAAGATGCGCTGTGGTGAAATTGATTTTGCCGGACATGACGGAGAGTTGATCTCAAAATTTGTGCACCCGATGAAGGGGACTCAGTTCATAGATAAGCGTAATCATGATGCTCGAACGTTTGATGCTGCAAATGTGGAGGCATTATCATGAGCTGGATGCAGCGACTTGAAGAAACTTACGAAAACGCCTATAAAAGACGCGAGAACTTCAACTCATTGCCCGTCCCACCCGCGCATGTTGAGCAGCAGGCACACATTGAGGTGGTATTGGATGGTGAGGGGAATTTTCTCACGGCCTCCGTTGTAAATAAAGAGGCGACGCTCATTCCGGCGACAGAGGCCTCCGCCGGCAGGACGAGTGGTGGTGAGCCGCACCCCTTGTGCGACAAAATACAGTATACAGCGGGAGACTACAAGGCGCACGGAGGGATTTCCAACGCTTATTTCGATGACTTTAAGAGCGGAAACGAAACGAAAGCCGGATATTTGTCGCTGTTGTCTGCGTGGAATGATTTTTATGACCATCCAATGCTTAAGGCAATATATAAATATGTCACCAAAAGATGCCTAATAGCGGACCTTGTGGCCTCGAAGGTATTGTTTCTCGACGAAAAGGGTAATCTTCTCACTGAATGGAATGGCAAGGAGACACCCTCTATATTTAAAGTTCTGACAAAAAAGAAGGATAAATCAGGCGAGAGCGTTTATGACCAGGGCGGTGCGCTTGTACGCTGGTGCGTCCAGATTCCAGGGCGGTTGGAAGATAAGGTTTGGGAGTGCGCCGAACTGGCGGAGTCCTGGATCCGTTTCAATGGATCTCGCCAGAGTGAGAGTTCTCTATGCTATATCAGTGGAGAAGAAAAACCGTATGCGGTAAATCATCCTGCCCGACTGCGCTATTCAGGCGACAAGGCAAAGCTTATCTCAGCTAACGACCTTAACGGTTATACTTTCAGGGGACGCTTTGTCTCGCCGGAAGAGGCCTGTACTGTTGGTTACGATGTTACACAGAAGGCGCATTCGGCTCTTAGATGGCTCATTGAGCAGCAGGGCTTTAAAAACGACAGCCAGGTAATTGTCGCCTGGGCTGTCAGTAACGCGAAAATACCGCCTCTATGTGAATCAAGCGATGATCTTTTTTTAGATTCTCTGGATGAGTCGGAAGAAACAGAGAATCTTTCCGGCAATAATATTGAAGATATTGGCGCCTCGTATGCAAAGAGACTCAACAAGAAATTGGCCGGATATAAGAAAGAGCTGAAAGACAGAGACGACATCGTAGTCATGGCGCTGGATTCCGCGACCCCAGGAAGAATGGCTATCACCTATTATCAGGAGATAAAAGGCTCTGATTTCCTAGCCCGCGTTGAGGATTATCACAAAAAATACGCGTGGCGGCAGCATTTTGGAAAAGATAAAGAGTTTATAGGAGCCCCATCCATCTATGATATTGCACAACTTGCCTTTGCCGGCAAGACCGCACCGATATTACTGAAAGCGACGGTATCTAGATTGCTTCCTGTTATTTCAGAGGGCCGTGCCTTTCCACTAGACCTGCTTCTTGCGGTCTGTCGCAGGACGGCGCAGCCTCAATCTATGGAACGGTGGGAATTTGAAAAAATACTTGGCGTGGCCTGTGGACTTTATTCAGGCTGCCACCCAGAGAGGAGATATAAGATGGCACTTGAAGAGGATAGGACAACGCGCGATTATCTTTACGGAAGGCTTCTTGCTGTAGCTGATAAACTTGAGGGAAGGGCGCTGTATATTGCGGGAGAAAGCCGCGATACCTCCGCAATTAAGTTAATGGCGCGATTTGCCGAAAAACCGTCAGAAACATGGAGGCAGATAGAGATAAACCTGCTGCCTTACTGCAGCCGCCTTCAGGCAAGAGCGGAAAAAGAATTAACGGCCTTTAATATACAGATGGATAAAATATATTCGGCCTTTAGGCCAGGAGAATTTAAGGATAATTCACCGCTTTCGTCAGAATTTCTCCTTGGGTTCCACTGCCAGCGTTATGAATTATGGAACAATCAGAAAAGTAATGAGACACCAAATGTCGCATCCGAAAATAAAAAAGACTAGGGAGGAATAGCAGATGGCACTGTCGAACAAAATTGATTTTGCAGTAATATTTTCCGTCAAGAACGCAAACCCTAACGGAGATCCCCTGAACAGCAACAGACCAAGGATCAGCTATGATGGTATAGGCGAGGTATCTGACGTCTGCCTAAAACGTAAAATAAGAGACAGGCTGCTTGAAGATGGTCTGGAGATATTCGTTCAGTCCGACGATCGTAAAATTGATGACGCGACATCTTTAAAAGCAAGGGCTGATGTTGTTTTAAATAAAAAAATGACGAAGAGTGAGACAGAGAAGGCAGTGTGCGAAAAATGGTTTGATGTGCGCGCGTTTGGCCAGGTTTTCGCATATAAAGGCGCGAAGAACGATGACCCCGGGGTCTCCATAGGTATCCGCGGTCCGGTGACTGTGCAGACGGCTTTCTCAATGTCACCGATATCCATTACCAGCATACAAATTACAAAAAGCGTCAACGGTGAAGATACCAAAGACGGCAAAAAAGCATCAGACACAATGGGAATGAAGCACCGTGTAGATTCTGGCATCTATGTATTCTTCGGAAGCATTAATCCTCAGCTTGCTGAAAAAACTGGCTTCAGCGAAGAAGACGCGATGAAAATAAAAGAAGTACTGCCTAAACTCTTTGAGAACGACGCTTCATCCGCCAGGCCTGATGGCACAATGAAGGTTGAAAAGGTTTTCTGGTGGAAGCACACTTGTAAAAGCGGCCAGTATTCCTCAGCAAGGGTTCACGGCTCCCTTAAGGTAGAACCAGATGGTACGTATGCCATTTCCCCGCTTGAGGGGCTGGTGCCGGAAGAGATCCCTGGATTTTAACCGCGATTAACGTTGATGTATTCCGATGACGACCTCATTCTGATATCCGGCCTGCAGCATCTGACTTTCTGTGAGAGACAGTGGATGCTTATCCATGTCGAACAGCTGTGGGCCGAAAATCTTCTTACCATTGAGGGCGACCACCTGCATCAGAATGTTCATCAAATTGGAAGCGAAAGCCGCGGCTCTGTAAAACTCGCCTCGGGTCTCCAGCTGTGTTCCTCAAGACTTGGCCTTTACGGTGTGGCCGACATGGTCGAGTTTCACCGTGACGACGAAAACGGCGTCATCATCCCAGCGTTTAAAGATAAGACAAAAAAATGGCAGCCGTATCCTATTGAATACAAAAGAGGCCGCAAACGCTGGGATACCGCAGATGAAGTGCAGATGTGCGCACAGGCCATATGTCTTGAAGAGATGTTGGGCTGCAAGATCGAAGAGGGAGCTTTATTTTATGGCGAACCAAAACGGAGGACGCAGATATCACTTACCGCAAAACTTCGTGAGGAAGTGGAGGCCAAATGCGCGAGAGCACGCCAGCTTGCCGCCGGCCTCTCACCGCCAGTCTATACGCCTGGAAAACAGTGCAAAAACTGCTCCATGCAGGAGTACTGCATGCCTGACGAAACTCGATTCTCGGACAGGTCGCGCAAATATTGTGAGAGTCTTTTTAAGTTAAAAGACGGATTTATTGGAGAATAACAATGAAAAGATTGCTCAACAGCCTCTTTGTGATGACTCAAGGCGCGTGGCTTTCTCAAAAAGGTGAAAATATCATAGTCCATCTGAATAAAGAAGAAAGCCGCGCATTTCCTCTGCACCTCTTTGATTCTGTGCTTTGTTTCGGGCAGGTGAACGTAACGCCCCCTCTTTTAGGTTTCTGTGCGGAAAACGGTGTGCCCATTACTTTTTTCACGGAATATGGGAAATTTTTAGCCTCGGTGCACGGGCCTGTCAGTGGAAACGTCCTTCTCCGCAAAGAACAATACCGGATATCGGATGCCGCATTACGCAGCGTCTGCATCGTGCGTTCTCTACTAGCGGCCAAAATCAACAATAGCCGGACCGTTCTTCAGCGTTTTTTAAGAGACCATCCGCAAGATGGGCCGATAGAGAAGAAATTTAGGGAAAATATAGCTCAGCTTGAAGGGTATCTTGCGCAGCTTCGCGACAAAAATGATATAGAGGAGATGCGCGGAATAGAGGGCATCTCCGCAAGGCTCTATTTTGATCTCTTCGATACTCTTATAGTTCAGCAGAAGGACGATTTTATTTTTATTGATGATGGAAGAGCTGGAACTCATTTAAATGGATACTCAGTTTTAAGTTATACAGATTTTATTAAACAGCCAGTATCAAATAAGCTTGTTACAATCGCAATTGCGAATAGT
>JAVVPF010000057.1 GCA_036655895.1 Cloacibacillus sp.
TACGAGAGGACCGGGATGGACGAACCGCTAGTGTATCAGTTGTCCTGCCAAGGGCACAAGCTGAGTAGCCATGTTCGGATCGGATAACCGCTGAAGGCATCTAAGCGGGAAGCCGGCCTCAAGATGAGATACCTCATTGCATAAGCAAGTAAGGTGTCCGGAAGACTACCGGATAGATAGGTTGGGAGTGTAAGAGGGTAACGCCCTTTGAGCTGACCAATACTAATACACCGAGGCCTTAACCTCATAAATCTTTGTCAGCCTTTATGATAAGGCGAAGCATGCGCGGTAATATCCTAATTGATACGAGGATAAACCCAAGAAACATGATATAATAGGCAAAGCAAGTTAAGCGCGTGAGCGCATGACATATAAAGTTTTCGGTGCTAATAGATAAGTGAGATAGGAAATCTCCGATTTCCGTAATCGAACTTAGTCTTGCAGTCCAGGAACTAAGCAATTACAATTAACCGCGCAAGCGATTAAGCATACAAGTTTTCGGTGCTAATAGAGGAGTGGACACACCCGGTCCCATGCCGAACCCGGCAGTTAAGCACTCCATCGTCGATGGTACTACGGAGGGTATTCGTGGGAGAGTAGATCGGCGCCGAGATTAATTAAGACAAGAGAGCCAGGACGTTAAGTTCCGGCTCTCTTGTCGTATTCAGAACAGAACTGCGCCGAGATGCTCGCCCACGACCTCGTGGGACGTAGAGCGGTCCAAATCGGCGGTTTTGTAAGATAAAAAGAGAGTTGAGACTTCGGTCTTGGCTCTCTTTTTTTGTTGCCCGCAGAAGCCAAAACTTGCAGATATTATCGCCTGTCGTATACGCTCTTTTTCCTTTCGCTCTGATTCCCTCGTTTGTATATTGTATCAACGATTGTTGATGGCAGCGTGAATAAAAGTTTGTTAAAGGAGGGGTTGATTTGTGGAGGGATAAATATCATCGTCTTGCGTATCTGTTGGTTTTGCAGCTCTTTGTGCTGTGCCTGCCTCGCGCAGCCGTTGCTTTTCCCGCGCTCTTTGAGCTTGAGGGAAAGGTAGGGGACGGCGCGGAGGTGATGGCGGCGCTTTATTCTTTGCAGCGTGATTCAGAGCTTGAAAAACTTGAATCTGACCGTTCCGGCACAAAATATTTTTTGACCGCCTCCTTTGGATATAACAACGAGCCGCAGTTTGATACGAGCGAAAACACGTTGTCTTATCAAAAACTTTCCGTAGGGGTCGGTCTGAGTTTTCCTCTTGCCGGGACGTGGAACAAGCAGAAGATAAACAGGCTCACGGCGGAGCTTAAGGGACTGGACTCAAAATACAGGGCTCAGATATTGCGCGTAAACAATCTCTCTGCGCTTAGGAAAGCCTACGCGGTCTTATGGGCGGAGTCGCAAAAAATAAAGGCGGCAGAGGCCTTCCTCTCAACCCGGGCGGCTGTGACGAGGGTACTTGACGAACGCAGGCAGAAGGCGCTATTGCTGCCCTCTGACAATCTTGAGTTTATAGCGGCTTATGATATGGCAAAGCGGGACGTTGCGGCTTCAAAGCTGCACAAGGTACAGGCGCTGCAAATAATACGCCTTGCGACGGGCGCGGCGCTTGAAATGCCGGAGGACCTTTCCGCGCCGGAGCTTCCTGTTTTTAACGGAACTTCGGCTGATATAGAGGGCAACCCGTCGCTTGTGCTGCGCAGGGAGAGCCTTGCAAAATATGAGAAAATCGTCTGCGCCAGCAAAAAAACCGACAGAGAGGCGGCTTTTATAATCGGCGGGGTGGGGACGAAGGATTTTCCGGGAGACTATGGAAGCGGAGTTTACGCCTCTGTCGTAATTACCGAGCCAATAAAACGTGCCGCGTCAGCTAATGACAGGTCGCTTTCCGCGGCTCAGATAGAGCTTTCGCGAGCCAGAGAAGAGGCTAATTTTACAAGGCTGAAAATAGAGGGGGAGGCTGAGGAGGCGTTTTTTACCGCGTCGTATGCTGCGGCAAATATTGATGTGCAGCTATCGAGGCTGCGTTCCATCGCAGAGGCTGTGCACGAACGCGCTATGCGCCACGGCGCGATAGCGGGAGACACCTTCGAGCAGCTTCAGGCAAGCCGTTATCAATATTACCGGACAGTTGCAGATATGATCGATTCCCAGCTGATCCTGCTGCAAAGCGGCGCCGATATCCTGAGTTACGCCTATCCCGCGGGGAACTCCGGGGAACCGTCAGAGAGGCGCGCTGTCGTTGACGAAGCGTTCTTGAGAGGCGCGCTTTCACCGCAGTGGTTCGTTCAGGCTTCTTTTGCCGCTGCGCCTGCTGCCGACACAGCGGTTGCACTGTCCATTCGCCCTGCCTCTGTCTACGTTTGGAGGGCGGCTCCGTTTTTAAACGCACAGAGCAGGGCTGCATCGCTTACCGCACTTAAGGCGAACGGCGTTTCTGATATGCTGCTGTCGTTTACCGCGTCGGAGCTTGCGTGGGTGAAAACCGCGCCTGGCGAGCGCGCGCTAAAGGAGCTGCTTGCGGCGGCCGCCGGGGCCGGCATCAAAACGGAGCTTCTTTTGGGAGACCCGACTTGGATATTTCCAAAGAACAGGCAAAATCTCATCAATATCATAAGCGCTATGTCGAAGTTCAAATTCTGCGGAGTGCATCTTGATATCGAGCCGGATTCGCTGCCAAACGGCCTCTCTATGCGTCCGAAGTATGTGAAGCTGCTTGCGGCGACGATACGCGAGGCCGCAAGGCGCAGCACGCGGCCCGTTTCGTTCTCCATACATCCGCGGTATTTGTCGGCGGATTATGGGCGCGTCATTGCGGGCGGCCTGCGCGGGGTCAAGATAGCCTATATTGCGCCTATGATTTACTCCACAGAGACAGGGAAAACCACGGCCGCCCTCTCTTCTATACTCGCCAGGTATCCGCAGTTCGATTTTAAGCTGGCGCAGAGCGTGGAGAGGTCGCTTCCGGCAAGTGAGAGCTATGCCTCCGCGGGGCGCTCTGCCTTTTACAGGGCGATGGGAACCGTCAGGCGCGGCGTTGAAGGGTATAAGAATTTTAGAGGCATTGTGGTCCAGGACTGGGATAACTATGAGAGGATGCGCCCATGAAGGTATCTTTTGTGAAAAAACTCGATCCGCAAAGTAAAGACGGGATGGAAGTTAAGTATGCTCCCGCGAAGCGCACGGTATCTAAGGCGATTTGGTGGAGTGTACTTGCGGTGGTGTTCGCGCCGTTTGCGTGGCTGCTTGTGACGCTTGGCTATAACTGGTTTTTTGTGTCATCTCCAGGGGTAGTCTTTATGCCGTCATTCCCTGTTACGGCGACGGAGCACGGCACTATTACGAAGATTTTTGTCGCACCGGGTGACACTGTGAAGGCTGGCGCGCCGCTGTTCAGCGTCGAGAGCAGGAAAACCGCCGCCGTGACGAACGCGATTGCTAGTATGAAGGCGGAGCTTGAAGCGCTTGGCGAAGCCGGTATGCAAAGGGCGACGGCTTCACGCGCTGAGCCGCGTTACGCAAACGAGGTCGTCGCGCACCTCGAAGGTGAGGCGCGGGCTTATAAGAAACTGATGGCGTCGGGTGCCGCGACTCGCGCCGAATACAATCAGGCCGAAGAACGCCTCTTGTCTGCCCAACATGATTTTTCGGCGGCCGCGCTCCCAGCGGATGATACGACAAACGCCGCACGGGCGCTCTATCTGAAAAAGTATATAAAGGTGATGGAAAACAGCATCAGCCGGCCAACTACGATATTTGCGCCGCGCGCCGGCACTGTGGAAAATGTATTTGTTTCGCCCGGATATGACGCGATGGGCGATTATGAGCTGCTTAGAATAACGGACCTCCATGAGCCGTATTTCGTAGCCTATGTCTCTCCTGAAAATTATGACGATCGTGTGCATCCCGGTGCGCAGGCGACGGTGCGTATCCCAGGAAAGGGACGCAGCATCAAGGCTCATGTTGTGGAGCGTCCCACAAACGCTAACAACCTGCCTGGGGGCCTTGCAGATTCTCTGCTTGCCGGACGCCGCAGCGTGATCGTTTTTTTGAAGCCGGACGCGCCGCTGCTTACGGAGGAACTTGTCAACGGTATGCCCGTTTCTGTCAACTGGGGAGTCAGATTTTTTAAGTAAGGAGGAAAAACTATGACGCAGCATCCTGTCTTTAAGATAATGTGTGATAATGAGCACGCGGCCGGTTCTCCGCGTGACGGGGAGAGTTTTTTTTCTACAGCGGACGATTTGCTCTCAAAGGTGCATTCCGTTGGGACCGTGCTCATAGAGGCTTCACAGGGATATAACGAAGGCCGTTATATGAGAGAAATAGAGAGGCTTCGTCAGAGCCCGCTCTTCTGTTACGCCCCAATTTTTCTGACGCGCTCCGTCTGCGGCGCCGACGCTGTGACGGACGGCGTGGCGCCTGATTCCACCGCGATTCCGCCAAAGGCGGACGCCATACTTGCGCGCGGAAGCAAGATTCGGCTTGAAAAGCTGGAGCACAGTTACAAGCTTCGGATGCTCGCCTATATCTATGCGCGCGGCGACGCATACGAGCTGAAGCCGTACTGCGTTCCTGGATCAAAATGGATATACGGCTATCCGAACGCCTCTTTGATCGTGGAAAGGCAGTCGTCGGTAAGCGATGAGGCGCCCAGCCTCTGCTGTGATGATGGAAGCTGTTACAGCCACGTTTATTACAATGACGACAGCATCTCCGCAGCCTATGACCTGTTGAAAAACCTGGCGCAGAAAAACTATCTTGAAGAGAAAAAAATATACAACCGCATCAGGCTCTGTCCGAAGTGCGCCACCGGCCACTTAAATTATGTGGACACCTGTCCGCAGTGCGGCAGCCTCAACATGCACAGAAAAAAAATGCTGCACTGTTTTACCTGCGGACACGTTGCGCCGGAGGAGAATTTCAAGCAGGATTTCTCGCTCATCTGCCCTCGCTGCGCCACTAAACTGCGCCACATCGGAAGCGACTACGACTTCCCGCTGGAGTCTTTTCTTTGCAGCGACTGCGGCGCCTCCTTCGTCGAACCGGCCGTCAAGGTGTCGTGTCTCAACTGCGGCGCTTCGTCCGAACAGGAAAACCTTCTCGTCCGTAATTTTTACGGCTATTCCATAGGCGAAAAGGGAACGGAGGCGCTGATGACTGGAGTTTTATCGGAGGATTTCATGCTCTTTGACGGCACGAACGTCGTGAACTTCGAGACCTTTTGCGGCCTTTTCCGGTGGCTCTCCATTTTGGAAAAACGCTATCCCGACGCAGGTTTCTCTCTGCTTGGAATACGCCTGCTGGGACTTGCCGAAGCGGAAGAGGCCATCGGCAGCGTGCGGCTCCAAAAATTTATAGCGGAACTTGGGCGGAGGATAAAGGAACTCGTCCGTGACTCGGACATCGCTGCAAAAGGACCTTACGGAGCTTTTTGGGTGATACTGCCGCGAACCTCTATAGAGGGCGGCAATATACTTGCCGACAGGATAAAAAAGCTGGAATCCTTCTTTGACGGAGCTGGAGCGGAGCATGTACGCATATCCGTAAAATGTTTCCCCACCTCTGCCGACGACCCCGATACGTCAAAAGAGGAGCTGCTGGCCCGTTATTCAAAAGAGATATAGGCCGAAAGGAGGCGCTTTAGATGCTGCCCCAGATGCTTGCGCAGGTAAGCGCACCATTTGCCAACGGAGATTTTTGGCCGCTAGTCATGCGTTTTATGCCGTTTGTCATATTCTATGAACTGCCATACACGCTTTTGGTATATCTGGGCGTATGGAAATATCGATATGAACGCCGCACGAACGACGTCAGAGACGCCTATTTTCCCGCCGTATCCTGCATTGTCACCTGCTACGGCGAGGGGGACGCCGTGCGGCAGACCATACGCTCTCTAAGCGAACAGATATATCCCGGCCATATAGAAATCGTAGCGATGATCGACGGGGCCGCGGCAAACAGAGACACCTACGAAGCTGCGCTTGAGATGGAGCGTGGGGTGAAGGCGATGAAGGGGCGCAGCATGATTGTAGTCCCGAAATGGCGGCGCGGCGGCCGCGTCTCTAATGTCAATACAGGGCTGAATTATGCCGCAAACGAAATAATCATGGTGCTGGACGGCGACACCTCGTTTGACAACAACATGGTGGAGCGCGCGACGCGTCATTTCGCCGACCCGGCCGTTGTCGCCGTCTCGGGCTGCCTGCGCGTAAGGAACGCGGACAGTTCCCTTGCCGCGTCGCTTCAGGCCGTGGAATATTTTATTTCCATACAGACGGCCAAGGCAGGGCTTAGCGAATACAATATCGTGAACAATATATCCGGCGCCTTCGGAGTCTTCAGAAGAAAGACCATCGACCTCGTCTGGGGCTGGGACGCTGGCACCGCGGAAGATCTTGACCTGACGCTCAGAATAAAACAGTACTTCGGCAGATACAAGAAAAAATTTAAGATAGTCTTTGACCCGGAGGCTATCGGCTTTACCGACGTGCCCGATACCTTCGGGGGGTATTTTCGGCAGAGGCAGCGATGGGACGGAGACCTTCCGTTCATATATTTTAAAAAACATAAAAAGGCCTTCACCCCCGCGCTTATGGGCTGGCGAAATTTCCTCATGCTCGTCGTCACCGGCCTTTATTCGCAGATAGTGCTGCCCTTCATCATATTTTTATATACGCTGTGGCTCTTTTATTATTATCCGCTCTACTACGTGGGGGGCCTCATGCTCGTGATCTATCTCTTCTATTTTGTCATGCTCTCCGTCATGTATCTGACCTCGGTCTTTTTCATCTCAGAGCGCAGGGCGTCGGACCTGTCCAGAGTGCCGCTTCTTCTGATTTTTCCGTTGTTCACCTTTGTCTCCAGAATAAACGGGATGGCGGCCACCCTCCATGAACTTTTCTCAGGCGCGCATAAAGACTCTTCAATGGCGCCGTGGTGGGTGACGAAAAAGAGCAAATTCAACTGACGGCATAAAAAAGGGGCGCATGGAGGAAACTCCACGCGCCCCTTTTTGCTTTTAACTTAAGAAACTACTTGCTGAACTTGATTTTCTCGTACTTCACAGGGACTTTGACGTCGGTCGTCTTCATGTAGCCTTTGCCAAGGACGTATGTATCCTGGTAGATGAGCATCATGTTCTTCTTTGTCACGCCGGTTCCGAGGTCGGTGTAGTAGTTGCCGTTCCATTTCGCGCCGGGGGTGTAGAGGGCGTAGCAGGCAAGGAGATCTTTCTTGCTGTTGAGCTTCGCCTTCTTCTCAACGATGCGCTTGCCAAATTCAGCAAGTGCCGCGCTGTTGGTGTAGCCGTAGGAATAGGCCCATGTTCCCATGCGGCCCTTCGCGCCTGCGTCGGAGAC
>JAVVPF010000058.1:0-6406 GCA_036655895.1 Cloacibacillus sp.
AAAGGAACGGACGTGCCGCATCACAATCCGAAATTCGACGTGGACGAAGACGTCTTCTCAAGCGGAAGCGCGGTGTTCGTCTCAATAGTGGAGGACTTCCTGAAATAACGCGCCACCGGCGCGCAGCGCGCCAAAAATAAGACGACCTATACAAGTACAGAGGCCTCGCGTTTTGCGAGGCCTCTGTACTTGATGCACGTGATGATTCTTCAAACCGTATCCTTTTAGGCATCTATTTGCTATAATTACAAAGCTTGTATAAAAAGACGGCAACATTATCCTAAAGTATTCCGATGCCCGGGATACGGGATAAAATCTTTGCCACGGCGAAACAGGAGACATCGAAAATGTTGCTTATCAGAAACGCTGATCTTTACGCACCAGAGGCTATGGGTATCTGCGACATCCTCGCAGAGGGGCCTGAGATAATAAAAGTAACACCAGCCGGTGAAATATCCCCTGCGCTTATCAAAGAGGCCGGCGTGCCGCTTCAGTTGATAGACGCAAAAGGCGCGCTCACAATGCCAGGAATTTTAGACCAGCACATACATATCAACGGCGCCGGCGGCGAAGGCGGCCCGATAAACAGAACGCCGCCGGTGCGGCTTTCCTCCCTTATAGAAGGAGGAGTCACCTCCGTCGTCGGCCTGCTTGGGACGGACGGCATCTGCCGCTCTATTGAAGAACTTCTTATGAAGGCGCGCGCGCTTGAAGCGGAGGGTGTTTCCACTTGGATACATACCGGCAGCTATAGTCTGCCCTCTGTTACGATCACCGAAAGCGTTCGCCGCGATATATGCCTTGTAGACAAAGTTATCGGCGTTAAGCTCGCGCTTGGCGACCACAGAGGCTCTTACCCGACTCGCGATGAGCTAAGACGGATTGCCTCCGATGCGAGGGTCGCGGGCATTCTTTCTGGGAAAGCCGGCGTCGTCTGTCTGCACATGGGAAGCGACGCGGACGCTTTCAGCCTTATAACAGAGGCCCTGGCTGCTACGAACATTCCTTTGTCGCAATTTTTGCCCACACATGTGACGAGAAACCCAAAAATGCTGGAACAGGCGGCGCAATATGCGCGCGACGGTGGATATATCGATATTACGGCGCATACCGCAGACGACAGCTCCAATGGGGTCAAAAGCGCCGCGGCTATTGCCTATTTAAAGGAAACGGGAACCCCTCTTTCACACGTTACGCTGAGTTCTGACGGCAACGGCTCGCTGCCGCGTTTCAACGCGGCGGGAGAGCTTGAGAGCATTTCTGCCGCTCCAGTGAACTCGGTACTCAAAATCATAAGAGAACTTATCATAAATAAGAGCGTCAGTATTGCAGACGCGGTAAGCCTCGCCACGGCAAACGCGGCAAGCAGGCTTTCGATAAAAGACAAGGGGAGCGTGCGCGCCGGCTTTTCATGCGACCTGCTTATCTTGGATGACGCCCTCTCTTTGCGTTATGTGATCTCAAAGGGAAAAATAATGATGGAAGAGGGCGTTACAGTCGTCAAGGGAAGGTTCGAATAAGGACGGCCGTGTTTCGTATTTTTATGCTGCGAGGCAAGCATCGATAAATTTAAAGGACTGGAAGCGAAGTTTTTGAACAAACAAAAGGAATTTATCTGTAACACAGTAGAGGCTTTGCGGGAAGAGCTGCTCGGGCTGAGTCATGATATCCACGACAACCCGGAGCTTGGCCTTGAAGAATTCAAGGCCTGCGCGTGGCAGACTGCGCTGCTGAAAAATCACGGTTTCGCCGTAGAATCTCCGTTTTGCGAAATGGAGACGGCCTTTAAGGCGACCTTCGACACAGGAAAAGAGGGAGCTGCGGTAGCCTTTCTTTCTGAATATGACGCGCTTGAGGGCATAGGCCACGGCTGCGGCCACAACATAATAGCCGCCTCCGCCGTTGGCGCCGCAGTCGCGCTTGCGGCCGCGCTTAAAGAGTCCGGCGCAGGTGGAAAGGTTACGCTCTTTGGCACTCCCGCCGAGGAGACGGAGGGCGGCAAAATACCGATGGTAGAGGCTGGCGCCTTTAACGGTTATGACTGCGCGCTTATGATGCACCCCGCGTCAGAAAATATAATCTGCCGCCACGGCCTTGCGGCGCAGAGCGTCTATGTGGAGTTTTTCGGCAAGGCGGCGCATTCTTCGACGCCATCTGCGGGAATAAACGCGCTTGCTTCGCTTATTTCGTTCTTCACCTCAATAGACGCCATACAGCAGACCTGGCCGAACACAAGCAAAATCAACGGCATCATAACGGACGGAGGCAAAGCTTCGAACGTAATATGCGAATATGCCCGCGCCGCCTTTACGGTCCGCGCCGCCAGGAAGAAAGAGATACTCGTCATGTACGCCGATATGGAACGCGCGGCGCAGGCTGCCGCGCTTGTCACAGGAGCAAAGGCCAAGGTAAGTTGCGGGCGGCTTTACGCGGAGCGCTATCCGAGCCGCACTCTTGGCGAGGCGTTCAAGGCCAACATGGCGCCGCTTGGCGAAGAGATGGATTATCCCGATTATAACGCGCAGGTCGGTTCCTCCGACATCGGAAACGTCTCGCTCGTGACGCCCGCAATACATGAATATCTCTCCATCGGCGACGCGGCGGAGCTAATATCGCACCACGAATCCTTCCGCACAGCCGCCGCCTCAAAACGCGCAGACGACGTGGTGCTGCTTGCCGCTAAAGGACTTGCAATGACGGGGCTTGATGTGATGATGGACGCCGCGCTCCGCGCCGCGATGAAAGATGAGTTTGAAAAGAAGGTCCGCCCTTACCAGTGCTGAGCCGCAATTATCTTATAAAGGAGAGTGACGCCGTTGTTTAAATATTTCATAGTAAGGATCGTTCAGATGTTCATGGTCCTTTTTGTCGTTTCTGTGATCGTCTTCAGCCTGATGAGCTTCACGGGCGACCCTGTGCTGATGATAGTGCCGCCCACCGCCACCGAGGCGCAGATAGAAGAGGCGCGCATTGCGCTTGGCCTCGACAAGCCGCTCATAGTCCAATATAAAATCTTTCTGAGCAACCTTTTGCACGGAGACCTCGGAGTCTCCTATATGTTCAAAAGGCCCGCGCTCGACTTGATACTTGAACGTATGCCCGCGACGCTTGAGCTTGTATTTCTTTCGGTGTTGATATCTGTCGTCATCGCGATCCCGTGCGGCGTCTTTGCCGGGGCGTGGCCCAATAATATATTGAGCCGCATGATAATGGGAGGCTCCCTCTTTGGTATATCGCTGCCCTCTTTCTGGGTGGGGATACTGCTCATTTTCTATTTCGCGGTTGAAAAGGGACTTCTGCCTTCTTCCGGACGCGGAGACACGGGAACGCTTTTTGGCATTCCGTTTGCCTTTCTCACCTGGGACGGCTTCAAACATATCATACTCCCCGCCGTCTCGCTTGCTCTTGGCACGCTTGCCATGCTGATACGCCTTACTAGAGCGCAGCTCATGGAGGTAATGAGGCAGGATTTTATCAAATTCGCGCGCGCAAAGGGCGTCTCATGGAACCGGCTCTTATTCTCTCACGCGCTGAAAAACGCGCTGGTGCCAGTAGTTACGGTCTTCGGCCTTCAGGTGGGAAGCCTTATCGCGTTTGCCACAGTCACTGAGACTATCTTTGCCTGGCCCGGCATGGGCAAACTGCTGGTTGACTCGATAAATACGGCGGACAGGCCGGTCATCGTAGCCTATTTAATGATTGTCGCGGCAATGTTCGTCATAATCAATTTCCTTGTTGACATTGTCTACACGATGATCGACCCGCGAATCGACCTGAGGTGAGCCTGATGATAAACAAAAAAGCTAATTTCCTAAAAGGGGAGTTCATGCACAACTTTCTTCGCAATCCAGGCGCCGTCTGCGGCCTTGCGATAGTAGTATTCTTCGTGCTGATGGTGCTCGTAGGCCCGTTTTTTACGCCGCAGAATCCATACGACATCGCCTCTCTCGACTTAATGGACGCCTATAAGCCGCCCATGTGGATGGAGGGCGGAGTCTCCGCCTTTCCTTTCGGCACCGACGACCAGGGGCGCGACATGTTGAGCGCCATCGTCTACGGCAGCCGCATTTCGCTTTTCATCGGGGTGGGCTCCGTCATCATATCATGTGTGATCGGCACTGTGCTCGGGCTTGTCGCCGGATATTTCGGAGGCAGGACTGACAGCATTCTGATGCGCATCGTAGACGTCCAGCTCTCCTTTCCCGCGATGCTAGTCGCTCTTTTTATAATGGCGGCCTTCGGGCGCGGAATGTGGAAGCTGATACTAGCGCTCACCATAGTGGGGTGGGTGCTCTACGCGCGCACCGTGCGAAGCGCCGTCCTCGTTGAAAAAAACAAGGAGTATGTCGAGGCCGCAAAGCTCATCGGGCTTTCTCCGCTGCCCATCATCCTCCGCCATATACTTCCAAACACATTGACGCCTCTCATAGTCATAGCGACCATCCAGATAGGCTCAGTCATTCTCACGGAGGCGACGCTCAGCTATCTTGGCGTCGGCGTGCCGGTGACGGAGCCGTCGCTGGGACTTCTTGTCAAGAATGGATACGACGTTCTCTTCAGCGGCCTTTGGTGGTCGTCCGTCCTTCCCGGTATTTTTATAATGCTGCTCGTCTTCGGAATAAACCTGCTCGGTGACTTCCTAAGGGACGAGTTTAATCCGCGTCTTAAGTAGGTGCAGGTCATGTCTGAAAAATTACTCGAAGTTAAAAACCTTAAGACCTCATTCGCCATGTTTCGCGGAACTGTCCGTTCTGTGGACGGCGTTGATTTCACGCTTTCAAAAGGCGAGATAATGGGACTTGTCGGTGAATCTGGGGGCGGCAAATCTGTGACCGGTTTTTCTCTGCTCGGGCTTATCGACCCTCCCGGAAAAATCACGGACGGTGAAGTGCTGTTTAAAGGTGAAAATCTGCTCAGCAAGAGCGAAGAAGAGATGCGCCATATAAGGGGCAGGGAAATAGCGATGGTCTTTCAGGACCCGATGACCTCGCTCAATCCGCTTCAGACGGTCGGCGCGCAGATAAACGAGATGCTCATGCTGCATACGCGTCTGAACGGCGCCGAGCGCGAACAAAGAGCGCTTGAATTGATGCGCGAGGTCGGCATCCCCAACCCGCAAGAACGGCTCGTCTGCTATCCGCACCAGTTCTCCGGAGGGATGCGCCAGAGAGTGGTCATCGCCATAGCGCTTGCGGCAAACCCCGAACTCATAATAGCGGACGAACCTACAACGGCGCTTGACGTCACCGTGCAGGCGCAGATACTGCGGCTTATGAAGACGCTGGTGGACAAACGAGGTTCGTCGCTCATCCTTATAACGCACGACTTGGCTGTAGTCTCCGAGATGGCGGACAAGGTGGACGTGATGTACTGCGGGAGGATAATTGAGGAGGGGCCGACGCGCGAACTGATAGATTCCCCGCTTCACCCGTACACGCGCGGGCTGCTTGACTCCATCCCGAAGATGGCAGGCGAAAGGTCAAAACGCCTTCCGCAGATATCGGGAATGGTGCCGAGCCTCTTTGACCTTCCAAGCGGATGTTACTTTGCACCGAGATGCTCACGCGCCACGGACGAATGTTTGAAAAGCTATCCTCCTATGCAAGAGGCGGGGGCAAATCGCCGCGTCGCATGCTTCCATCCGCTGAAAGGGGTTTCGGACAATGAATAACGACAACATCCTCGAAGTAAGAGAGCTGGTGCAGAGCTTCTCGCAGCCGTATTCGCTGATGGACAGGCTTGCCCGAAAGAAGAAAAAAGTGGTGCATGCGGTGAACGGAGTCTCCTTCGACGTAAAAAGAGGAGAGGTTTTCAGTCTTGTGGGCGAGTCCGGCTGCGGCAAATCAACGACGGCAAGGTCGGTCATCCGACTCATAGAGCCAAAAGGCGGACAAGTCCTCTTTAACGGAGAGGAGATAACGAACTTTTCTCAAAGGCAGATGCTACCGCTCAGAAAAAAGATGCAGATGATATTTCAGGACCCATACGCCTCTCTGGATCCAAGGCAGAAGGTCGGAGATATAATCATGGAGCCGATGCTTTTCCACGACATAGCGAAAACAAAAGAAGAGGCCGCAGAGAGGATGCTGAAGATCCTTGATATCGTAGGTTTCCGTCCAGAGCAGGCCGACCGCTACCCGCACCAGTTTTCCGGCGGCCAGCGCCAGCGCATCGGCATCGCGCGCGCAGTTGCGACGAATCCCTCTTTTATCATAGCGGACGAACCAGTCTCCGCGCTCGACGTCTCGATACAGGCCCAGGTGCTGAACCTCATGATGGACCTGCGCGATGAGCTCAAGCTCTCGTATCTCTTCATAGCGCATGACCTTTCCGTCGTGCGTCATGTGACAGAGAGGCTTGGCATAATGTACCTGGGCTTCATCGTTGAGACGGGAGAAAGAGACGC
>JAVVPF010000058.1:6416-6962 GCA_036655895.1 Cloacibacillus sp.
GACCAGAGCAGGCTCTGCGAACCGTTACAGGGTGACGTGCCAAGCCCGATAAATCTTCCAGCCGGATGTCCGTTCGCAAACAGATGTCCGAAGAAGATAAAAGAATGCGACACGACGCGGCCGCGGCTTGCCGAAACAGACGGAAGGCTGGTCGCCTGCCACCTGTACTGCCGCTGATCACAGAAAATTACAGAGCTATTTCTGTAATAATATAAAGACTGACTATATAAAGTCAAGTCGTAAGAGAAGAGAAACAGGCAAGAAAGTGTCACGAAGGAAACAGAACCAGGCACCTTGACAATGACATGCTAACGCGAGCCTCTTTCAAAGACAGAAAGAGACATTGAGACTCCGGTGAGGATAAAGACTGCCGTCTATGCCGTCATCGGGACAAATGGCTCGTTTGCGTTAAGGATGTGGAAAATAACGCGAATCAACTTTTTTGAAAGATGCCCAAGCGCGACAAAGTAGTGCTTGCCTTGCGCCAGCTTGCGCTCCATATATCTACGGAAGTCAGGGCAGTGGATAGAAGCAAGGCGCGCCGCC
>JAVVPF010000059.1:0-1992 GCA_036655895.1 Cloacibacillus sp.
GGCAGTTAAGCACTCCATCGTCGATGGTACTACGGAGGGTATTCGTGGGAGAGTAGATCGGCGCCGAGATTAATTAAAAAAAGAGAGTTGAGACTTCGGTCTTGACTCTCTTTTTTGTTGTGTTTCGCGCGGGCGGCTAGGCAATATTTATATTTTAATGTTAAGCTCATCGCGGTATTATAAATGGCGCGGAGTTTTATGCGCCGCGGAGACGGAGGGGGATCATGGAGGAGCTTAGGACTACGCTTCATCTTTTTGCGGAATACGCGGGGGCTTTTATTGAATATATCAGCATTTTTATAATCATGTCAGGGGTCGCCGCGGCCATTTACAGGGGGGGACGCCTGCTTTATCTTGGGCGCGTCAATCATTCCAAGATAGTGCGCAATCAGTGGATACAGGTGCGGCTTTCCTTTGAAGATACTCTGATGCTGGGGCTGCAGTTTCTGATGGCGGCCGATATCATCGGAACGATCAGCAATCCTGACCTCCAGGGCGTCATAATCCTTTCCGTCATTGTGCTGCTGCGGGTCATTTTGAGCTTCACGCTGTCGCGCGAGGTGGCGGAGATGGACAAACAGACCAAGGTCATACAGTCCAGCTCTTCGCACGCCGATTGAGCCGCTTTTTGGCAAAACAGAAAAATCTTGTATAATATCTTACAAATCACAATATTTTTTTGACGAAGGTGAGTTATGCTATGAAGTTTTTTCTTGATACCGCCAATCTGAACGATATAAAGACCGCGCACTCGTGGGGAGTTATCTGCGGCGTCACGACGAACCCGACGCTGGTTTCAAAAGAGGGTGATATTGATTTCCACACACGCGTGCGTGAGATCGCGGAGACGGTAAACGGCCCTGTCAGCGCGGAGGCCGTCTCTTTGGAGAAGAACCGGCTCGTTGCGGAGGGAAAGGCGCTCGCCGCCATCCATCCTCAGGTAGTGGTGAAGGTGCCGCTCTGCCCAGAGGGGCTTGGCGCGGTGAAAGAGCTTTCCGCGCTCGGCATAAAGACCAACGTGACGCTCGTTTTTTCCGCAAATCAGGCGCTTCTTGCGGCGGCGGCCGGAGCGGCCTACGTCAGCCCGTTTGTCGGCAGGCTGGACGACATCGGTGAGGACGGGCTTCAGCTCGTTCGTGACGTGGTTGATATTTTCGACCTCTACGGCATAGATACAAAGGTCATCGCGGCAAGCCTGCGCCACCCCGCGCACGTGCTTGAATGCGCGAGGGCCGGCGCCCACTTTGCCACGGTTCCGTTTAAGGTGCTTCAGATGCTTTTCAACCACCCGCTCACCTCAAAGGGCATAGACCAGTTTGAAAAGGACTGGGAGGCGTATCTGAGCGGCAAAAAGTAGCATACGGCGCTTGACGCAGCTCAAAGCAGCCGCGCCTATAGACTAAAACGCGGCACCCGCTGATGGCCGCCCCTTATATGGCGGCCATCACTTTTGGCAGCGCTTCCTTTACTACCTCTACGCCGCGCAGAAATTCGGCTATCTCTATCTGCTCGTTCGAGCTGTGGTCGTACTGCGAGTCACCGGGGCCGTAGGCTCCCATAGGGCAGCCCCAGACTGAGAGCACGTTGAAGTCGCATGTGCCCTGTTTTGCCAGCACGCGCGGAGCCTGCCCTGTGACGCCGCGAATAGCCGCGCGGAAGGCGCGTATGACTGGGTCGCTCATTCCAACTTCGTGCGGCGGCACGTATTCGATAATGTTGAGGCTGACGCCGTTTCTTTCCGCTATGGCGGCCAGCATTGTCTCCAGTTCGGCTTGTTCTGCGCCTATCGGCGTGCGGAGGTCCATCGTGACGGAGGCGGTGCGTTTGCCGGCCTCGTGCCCTTCCATCTCCATCACGGCGGTGGAATAGCCTTTGCCTAGTTTTTCTGTGAGCTGTGTCAGCTCCGCCGCGGCGAGCACCGCGCCAGTCATTGGGCCGGGGCTTCCCGAGCGGTGCGCGCCGCCGTCTTCGCCTGCGAATGAAAAAAGTATG
>JAVVPF010000059.1:2091-6954 GCA_036655895.1 Cloacibacillus sp.
AGCACCGCGCCAGTCATTGGGCCGGGGCTTCCCGAGCGGTGCGCGCCGCCGTCTTCGCCTGCGAATGAAAAAAGTATGCGCCCGCGGTAGGAGAGCGCTACGCCGCCGCTTCCTGTAGGTTCGCCTACGATGAGCGCGGATGGCTCGTGCAGCGGCATTCTAAAGCGCGCGCCGCGCGAGTCTATCTCTTCGCCGACGGCGGCTACGAAGGTGACGCGCCAGCCATCCGGGACGCAGACTGAGCCGCCTCCCACTGCAAGCGCGCAGCAGGGGCTTTTTGCGTCTACGGAGCCTCGTCCCACCAGTTTTGTGTCGTCAACGTAAAAGGCTGGGCCGCCGGGCACTGTGTCGATGTGGCTCAAAAGCAGCAGCTCTTTGTCTCCGCGCCCCTTCGTGGCGACGACGGAGCCTGCGCCGTCCAGATGCGCCGATTCCCAGCCGAAGCGCGGCAGACGGTCGGCAAGCAGCCGCGCCGCGTCCGCCTCATGCCAGGTGGGGCTTGCCACAGCGACTAAATCTATCAAAAGCGCCACAGATTCAGGAAAGCGCATTATTTCATCTCCCTAAAGACATTTTCCAGTATATTGACGGCCTCAAAAGCCGTTTCGCGCGTGACGCTGAATGAAGGCAGCAGCCGCACAACGCGCGGGCCCGCCGCAAGGCAGAGCAGCCCGGCCATTTGCAGCGCGTGTACGGCGGGCTGAGAGGGTACGTCTGTCTCCGCTCCGATAAGGAGGCCGGCCGCGCGCACCTCTGTTATGTGCGGGATATTCCTTTTTGTTATCTCTTCTTTTATAAAGGCGCCTATATCCGCGGCGTGGGCGCAGAGGCCCCTTTCTTTGATGAGGCCGAGCGCCGCCGCCGTGACGTGCGCAGTCAGTTCGTTGCCGCCGTATGTGGAGCCGTGCGAATGCGCGGGGAAGTCTCCCAGCTCTTCGCGCCATACTACGGCGCCCGCAGGCATCCCTCCGGCGAGCCCCTTTGCGACGCAGATGATGTCAGGAGCCAGTCCGTGCAGCGATGAGGCAAAGAAGGCGCCGCAGCGGCCCAGCCCGCTCTGCACTTCGTCGGCTATAAGGAAGGCGCCGCGCGCGCGGCACGCCTCGGTTATGAGCCGGCCCGTCTCTTCGTCGAGCGGGCAGACGCCGCCCTCGCCCTGCACCGGCTCGATGAATACGGCCATCGTGTCGCTGTTTATCGCCTGCGGAAGCGCCGTAGGTGCGCAGTGCGTGACGTTTGGGATGAGCGCGGAAAATGGCGCGCGGTATTTCGGGTTGAAGGTAAGTCCCAGCGCGCCGCAGCTCCGCCCGTGGAAGGCGCGTCGGCAGGCCAGTATTTTGTGCCTGCCTGGATTGAGCGCCGCCGCCAGCTTCAGCGCGCCTTCGACCGCCTCCGTTCCGCTGTTGCAGAGAAAGACTTTGCCGCCGCGTATCTCATCCGCAAGCATCTTTGCCGTTTGTTCACGGACTGGCGATTCGCAGCCCGCGCCGCAGCTCCACACGCCGCGCGCGCCGCGCGTCAGCGCCTCAACGAGCGCCGGCTCAGAATGACCGAAAAGCGCGGCTCCGTGTCCGTTGAAAAAGTCGATATAGCGCCGTCCCTCCGCGTCCCAGACAAAGGAGCCTTCGCCGCGCGCAAGCGAGATGCCGCGTCCTCCGTAGAGCGAACTTAACGAGCCAGCCATGTCGCGTTCCCCGCTACAGCGTTTGCGATAGGTTCCGCCGCTCGCCCGTCGGCAAGGCAGACGGCGGGCGTGCCAAGTTCGAGCGCCTCTTTGCAGGCGACCAGCTTTCTTTTCATATTGCCCTGTGCGTAGTGTTCAAGAATTTCCCACTGTGAAATCGCGCCGTTTTTGATGAGGGAGGCGGGGTCGTTCAGCTCCTTCATAAGCCCGGGGACGTTTGAGAGTATAAAGAGCGCTCCTGCGTGAAGCGCCGCCGCTATCTGCGCCGCGAGCCTGTCGCCGTCCACGTTGAGGGAAACAAAAAGCGTTTCGTCGAGCGCAAGAGGCGCAACTACCGGCACGCAGCCAGCGTCAAGCGCCTCAAGCAGCGGCGCTGCGTTTATGCGCTTCACCGTGCCGCTGTAGTTGCCGCGAAGAAGCCGCGTCCTGCCGCCCACGCTTTCACGGATGACGTCCTTGCGCGCGGCTTCCGCGTATGGCGCGGCCTCCGGGTCCATCTGACGCGCCGCGGCGCCCCGTTCTTGGAGCATGGAGGCGATGCGCGCGCCGTAGGAAAGCGCCGCCTCGCGGAAGAGCTCGCGCTCCGTTTCGCCGACGAAGCGGCTCCTGTAGCCTGATGGGCTTGTGACCATGCGTATCTCAACGCCGCGCTCGCGGCAGAGGGCGTCCATAGCACCGCTTGCGCCGTGCGCCACCACCCAGCGCTCGCCCGCGGCGCTGCGCCGCGCTATTTCGGAAATGAGCGGTTCAAGGCTGTTTCCCGGCGCGCCGCCTATTTTTACAACATTTATCCGGTTTTCGTTAGTCGTCATAATATTTTCCTCCTATGCGGGATATACTGGCATCATGTCCAGCCCGTCGGTCTCCGGCAGTCCGAACATCAGGTTTGCGCACTGCACGGCGGATCCTGCCGCGCCCTTCATCAGATTGTCGATGGCGGAGGCCGCTATCATCCGGCGTCCGTCCTCCGCGAGCATAAAGCCGGTAAGTACGCGGTTGCTGCCGAGAACGAAGCGCGGGTCTGGTATGCGGAAATGCGCCGGTTTTGCGGGGGTGAAGGAGACGAATGGTTCGCCCGCCCACGTAGCGCGCCAGAGCTTCCAGATTTCGGCCTCGCGCACGGCGCGCGAGAGCTTTACGTGGGCGACGCACTGGATGCCGCGCACCAGCTCTACCGCCGTTATCCCCATAGTGAAGTTTTCAAGCGGAAGCGACAGCTCCTGCGACGCCTCCGCCATGTGTCTGTGGACGAACGGGCTGACGACGCGCAGGGAGCGGCTGCGCATTGCGTGCGCTGAGCCGGCGTCAGGGTTTGCGCCTCCCTCTGAGGAACCGGCGCGGCACTCTATGCGCGCCTCCTCAATGAGCCCGGCTCTTGCAAGAGGCAGCAGCGCCGTTATCGAAGCCGTCGCGTTGCACCCTACGCCGGAAATGAGGCGCGCGCCGCGCATCTGGTCGCGGTGCAGCTCCGGCAGCCCGTAGACCGCCTCGGAGAGCAGCTCGGGCGCAGGGTGCTCCACTTTGTACCACTCGCGGTAGGCCTCGGCGCTCTTTAAACGAAAGTCCGCGGAAAGGTCGATGACCCGCTCGTTCGCGGCAAGCCTGCGCACCGCCTCCGAAGCCGAAGCGCGGTGGGGCAGGGCGAGGAAGGCGAGCGCCGGCGCGATAGCCGCGGCATCCTCTGGAGATATAAAATTCATCTCGCCGTATACGTGGCGCAGGTGCGGATGTACCGCGCCTATCGGCGTGCCGGCCTTTGAGCGGGAGATGGCGCCCGCAACTTCAAAGCGCGGATGGCGCGCGAATATCCTAAGAAGCTCTCCGCCCGCAAAGCCGGTGGCGCCCCATATAGAAACCGGGATCCTGTCAGTCATTTATAAAAACTCCTTCGTATTCAAAATAAAAAGTATAAAAAAAGGTCCGCCTCACGAGGCGGACCGCAGCTTTTTGCTCTGTGCCGGAACTACGCCGACACCGCTGAAAACCACGACCCGCTGTACAACCGCTTTATTCCGCGCTTGCATTTGTTTTCGCACTTTATTTTTGTCTCTGCCGTGTAAAAAACAGAAAAGGTCATCTTAACCGCGCCTCGCGTTCCATGCGGCCTCAACCACCGCGCCGGGAATGTCTTTGCCGGTGGGCGCTATCGAGTTGCGGAACTCGCCGCCGTCGTTTACCTCGTTGACGAGCCAGCGTCCGTCTCCTTTAAAGAGGTCTACCGCAAGAAACTCTCCGCCTATAGCCCCGTGCACCGAGCGCAGGATGGAGCTTACCTCTTCATCAAGCGGCATGTTTTCCGCCTGTCCGCCGCGCGCGGTGTTCGTGATCCAGTGTTCGCTGGAACGCGCAATAGCGCAGAGCGGTTCTCCGTTCACAACAAAGGCGCGCACGTCAAAAGAGCCTTTGTCGACAAATTCCTGGATGTAGAAGATATTGTGCATCGCGCCGAGCATCGCCTTGTGTTCAAAGACGGCCTCCGCCGCCTCGCGGTCGTTCAGCTTCGCAAGCAGGCGCCCCCAGCTTCCGCTTACAGGTTTGCAGACGGCGGGATAGCCGATGCGTTCTACCGCGTCAAGCGCGGCCTCCTGCGTGAAAGCGGCCAGATACTTCGGCTGCGCAATGCCAGCGCGTTCAAGCGCCGCGCTCGTTGAGAGCTTGTTTCCGCAGAGCTTCATGACGCGGGAGGCGTTGACCACAGTGACGCCCTCGGTCTCAAGCAGCTCGGCGACCGCCTCGTTTTGGTTGTGCGAAACGCAGCGCGCAAGCACGACGTCGTCAGGCGCGCAAAACGGCGCGCCGCCGATGACCGCGTCCGTCACATTCTGAAGCTCGCACGGGACGCCAAGCCTGTCGGCCGCCTCCTTCAAGAGCTTTTCCTCAAGGCGGAGCCTTGTGAAGGCAATACGCAGAACGGCCATTACTCGCCCCAGTCCTCCTGAACCTGCGGCGCCTCCTCGACCGTTATCGGGTCAAGCGCCACCACTTCAAGCTCAGTTCCGCAGTCCGGGCAGACGAGCAGCTCTCCCTCGCAGCATCCTTCGGGAAGTCCAACATTCGCTTCGCATACGATACAAGTTGCAGTCATGATAAATATTCCTCCGTAAATTATATTGTTTAATATTTTATTTAAATAAACTAATAGCTATTAAATTGACAGATAATAATGCGTCACCACCGTG
>JAVVPF010000060.1:0-2524 GCA_036655895.1 Cloacibacillus sp.
AGTCTCATAAAAATTCCCCGCTTCGGATCAGTTTTAAAATATTATCTTAACACAAAGCCCAAGCCGCCGCGCAGCAAAAGAAGAGGCTGTGCGCGCCTGTCCGTCAGAGTGCTGTCGCGGTTATTTTTCGCCTTCCCAGAGCAGACGTCTGTTGTAATATTCTTTCACCGTTCCATGCTTTGCGTCAAAAAGTGTCTCCCAATATTCGTACTTTCCCTTAGGATTCCAATGTACCTCTCTCATATAGGCGCCAAGCTGCGCCGCGGTGCCGGTCTTCAAGATTTCTATCTGCGCCGCGTGTTCTGCCCAGAATATTTTTTCCCATTTGAGAAGTGGAGGGAGATTCCTCTGGGGGAAGTCGTAGAGACGTTCGCGCATCTTGATTATCTGTTCAACGATGCTTCTGTTTGGGCACTGCGCAAGCACCAGCATGTGAAATTCCATGTTCATATCCTGCGGTATTGGCACGTCGTCGCTGAAACATTTATGCGCTCTTTCCATCAGCGCAAGGAGCTTCGGGATACATCTTTCACGCGCGTGAGGGAAGGCCAGTTCATAAGCCATGCCTTCGAGCGCCGCGCCGACGTCCTGCGCATCCATGATTTCGTCCATTGAAAGTTCGCGCACGACTACGCCGCGGCAAGGGATTATTTTTACAAGTCCTTCGGATTCAAGTTGTATCATGCAGTCGCGGTACGGGGTTCGGCTTATCTCCAGCTCGTCAAATATCTCCTTCTGGTTGATAGGGTCGCCAGGTTTTAATTCGCCAGAGTTTATTTTTCTTTTTATATAATCATATAGTTTCTTTCTAAGTGATTCATTATGAAAATAAGTCATAATATTCTCCTCTATAAGTCTTGACAACGGGATTTTTTACAAGTATAACATAACCGTTGCAACATGCTGCATGTAACATGCAAGACACATAAAAAGTATCCTACATTAATATTTTGTTTCATTTAATTCTTTGATTTTTGAAATTTGATTTAGCTCATTAAAAAATCAGCGAGGTGATCCAAAATCCTTTCCACTATCACAGATCTTTTTGAGATACCACAAGTTGCCATCCCGTATGTCGAATGTTTCCTCAACAAACGGGAACGGGGGATGCTTTCACGAATGACGAGAAAAAAATATGGCGAAGCTGAGCTTTGCGTTCTGGCTGCGGATATTACGCCGTCGCCAAAAAATTTTATACGGGAGGCTTATTCGCGCAGTGTTCTGAATAAAATTTTGGTGGAAAATGTGCTCCTATACGAGCCGGCTAATTTTTACAGACGTCTTGCGGCCTTCGCTCAATACGAGCCGGAGGCCTGGCGTAAAATCCCGCAAGAGACGCGCGCCTTGATGGACGAATGGTATGTGCGCGAATACATTGACAGGGCGCGCCCACGTCTTGAGAGCGCGCTGAAAGATGGCGAGCTTATTGAGAACGCCTTTTTCTTTACGCTTGATGAAACTCTTGAACTAATTGATTCAATGCCTTTTCTTCCCTATGTTGTTCCATGTAATTGTAAGAGCGTCGCTATGGCCTGCGAAAAGCCGTGCGAGGTGTGTATTCTTTTTAACCGCGGCATAAATTCCGAGTGGGACAGGGGACATGGGCGAGAACTTTCTAAAGAAGAGGCAAAGGCGGTCGCGCGCAGGGCTGATAAAAACGGACTGATGCACACCTCCGAGGAAATGGTCGCTATCTGCCATTGTTGCGGGGACTGCTGTTACCCTATTCGCGCCTCAAAAATGTTGGGAACAAAAGGTCTCTGGCCAAAACAGAGATACCGTATCATGTGGCACGAAGAAAAATGTGTATCATGCGGTAGTTGCGCCGCCGCTTGTAATTTTGGGGCGTTTAAGCGCAATGGGAAACAGATGATGTTTGAAGAAAGGGAATGCTGGGGCTGCACGATTTGTGCCGGCAGCTGCCCTGTGCAAGCCATTTCGATAGAAAAAATCCAAAAGTAGGGAGTGTTTCTTCATGTTGACCGGAATTGATAACATTGTAATCGTCTTTACTGTTTTTGCTGTACTTGGGATAGGCTATTATTTCTCAAAATCAATCACTGATATGGAAAGCTATTATCTGGCGAATCGGAGCCTACCCTGGTCTTTGGTCGTTGGCACTCTCGTTGCTTCATGGTACGGCGGTGTGGGGGTTGTTGGCACCATCGGCTATGCCTCTGTCTTTGGTATGGCGACATGGTTCATCTGGTCCATTGGAGCTCACGCTGTACGGTTTCCCCTTGCTTTATGGGTCGGGCCGCGCATCCATGTTCGCTCCGACGTTACTATTCCAGACGTCATCAATCACGCCTACGGCAAGCTGGCGGCTATAATCGCATCGGTCTTTCTCTTCATGTATTGTTCGCAGATAGGCGAAATCACGGCGACGGGCTTCATCGGAGAGGCAGCTTGGGGGGTCAATAAGATTTATTTGGGGATTTTTGTCGTGGTGCTTACCATAGCCCTTACCTGTCTTGGTGGCCTGATGGGTGTCGCTGTCACGGACATGATATTCTTTTTCTTT
>JAVVPF010000060.1:2534-6834 GCA_036655895.1 Cloacibacillus sp.
ACGAGCGTCTGCATGGTATTTCCAGATATATACACCGGCGTTGGCGGTATGGCCGGCATCCGCGCGGCCACGGCGAGCGATCCGAATTTTACCAGTCCAATCGCTGGGATGAGTTTCACAAAGGCTTTGATGCTGATTATCCTATGTATCAACGTATATGCGGACCCCAGCTTCTATCAGCGTTTTTCCGCCAGCAACACGGCAAAGACCGGGCGTCGCGCAATGCTTACTTGCTTCTGCCTGTGGCTTATTTTTGACGCAGTAACAAATATAGCCGGCATGGCAGTCCGTGTACAGTATCCCGGTGCGCAGCCCGAACTCTCATATGTGAAGATGGTGCTTTCGCATCTGCCGGTAGGCATCCGCGCATTTTTCATAATAGGGCTCTTCGGAGCGATTATTTCCACACTGGACAGCTACTATCTCATTGGCGGTACGACGCTTGCGAAGGATATATACGCCCGTATCTTCGACCAGGAAAAAATCAGTGATAAAAAACTGGTCAATCTCAGCCGCATTGGCTCGGCGATGTTGGGAATAATTGGCCTTTGTCTAGCATTCCGTTTTACGCTTGTCTACGATGCTTTTGTTTTCCTTATCAGCCTCTGGATGTCCACCGGTTTTGTGCCGGTGCTGATGGCGCTTATGTATGAAGGCAAGAAAACGAAGGCCGCAGGGCTTCTTTCTATGGCGGCGGGCGGTCTCTCATTTGCGTGGCTTTCACTCTGGCCCGTTACGATCTCGCAGAGCTTTGGTTCACTGGAACCAATTCTCGTCTCACTTCCGCTTTCCTTCATTTTCTGGCTAGTTGGCAGCAGGATAGGGGAAGATACCGGATACGACCACAAATCGGTCAGATGCTAGGAGGAATGTAAAGATGGCAAATCAGAATGACAGTCAGAGAATCAGCAACGAAGAAAGAAGCGATCTTAAGATATCTTGGCTCGGCATTGACGGTTTCCTCTGCCTCTGCTATGTGATTGAATCTATCGTTATAGGTTACAGCATGATCAACGACGTTGATTTCGTACTTGGCAAGGTGCTGCCTTACAGCGCGATGCTCATAACGCTCTGGATATTTCTGAAGTATATTACACAGGTGCTGCATTTTGCGCGCGGCACCCGCAAGGGCCGATAAGGTTTGGTTGCGGCGCGCCTGTAGGAGATTTCTATATGAAAATAACCTGTTTTACAATGAAAAAAAGTATTGAAGAGGCAGAAAAAGAGGCTCGCTGCAAAGGTTTCTTAGGCCGGCTCTTTGCAAGAAAAAAGCCTGACGAAATAGTGATGAAGACCATTTACATCGAAAACAGGCTTATCACCTTTGAGATGGTCAAAGAGGCGTCGGTCATTGACAGGCTGCTGAAACGCGCTCCATCAAGTAAAACTAGCAGGATCCGCATGATTGCGAACGGCTCCACCTGCGGAGTTTCCTATTACGACGACAGAGGAATACAAACCGGGGAGTTGGAAGTTCCCGAAGAGGCGCTGCAGCGTTCGGACTATTCCGATGACGCCCTTTCGCTCCGCGGAAACGCCCTCGCCCGTAGGATATTGCGCAGGCGCGTTGGGGGTAATATGCGGCTTGAGGTATCCTCCATCGAAAGTATTTATCGTCCCTATCACATAGCTTTTTTCGGTGCGCCGGAAGAGGGAAAAAAAGTGTTCTATTTGCCGATAGCCGCGGACGACTGTACTGTCAAAAGAACTTTTTAAAGTCAAATAATAATTCGAGCAAATAGCTAGGGAGGAATTTTTGTGAACGCAAAAGATATAAAAGAAGTGGTCCTCAATAAGGACTACAAACTTGAGGAGCTAATAGCGGTGGCGCGTTTTGGTGCAAAGGTCGCATTCAGCGAGGGATATAGAGAACGCGTCAATAAGTGCCGCGCGCTGGTAGATCAATTTGTCAGCGAAAAAAGGCGCATGTACGGCATCACAACGGGGCTTGGTGAGAACGTGAAACGCGCCATTCCCGAGGAAGCGGCCATCCGTTACCAGAAAAACACCATGCTGACGCACTGCACCTCGGTCGGAGAACCTATGGAAGAAGAGCTGGTGCGCGGAATGCTCTTCATGATGCTGGCAAATGTAGGTACCGGCGTCTCCGGCGCGCGTATGAAGGCGCTTGAAACGATTGCCGCACTGCTGAACAAAGGCGTCACGCCGTGGGTACCGATACACGGCTCAGTAGGTTATCTTGACGCGGAGGCGCACGCCGCTCTTGTTTTCACAGGAGCGGGCAGAGCCTACTATAACGGCGAGTTGCTTGACGGAAAAGAGGCGCTTGAACGCGCCGACATAGAGCCGTTCATCCCCAGCTACAAAGAGGGCCTTTGCTTTGTTAACGGTTGTACCTCCATTAATTCAATGGGTGCGATAGCGGCGTATGACGCGCGCAACTTGGCCGCCGCCGCCGACGTCATAGCCGCCTGCACGCTTGAGGCGCTCTCTGCAAACCTGGCTGCCTTTGATGAACGCGTGATGGCTGTAAAACCGCATAAGGCCCAGGCCGCGGCAGCAAAACATATTCGGGAGCTGCTTGCCGACAGTGAGTTTCTTAAAGCCGAGGGAGGAAGACACCTTCAAGACGCTCTCTCTCTGCGCTGTGTGCCGCAGGCTCATGGTGCGGCCCGTAAGACGATAGACGACGCAGTTGAAGCCATAAATACAGAAATAAATTCCTGCGACGACAACCCGATAATCCATCCCAGCGGAGAAGCATTGAGCGCCTGTAACAGCGATGCTGGCTTTGTCGGCGTAGAATGCGATTCCATCTGTATCGCCCTCACCTACCTTGCGAAAATATCAGAGCGCAGGACTGACAGAATGGTCAACGAACATGTGAGCGGACTTCCGCCGTTTCTTGTGGCAAAGCCAGGGGAAAATAGCGGCTATATGATAGTGCAGTATTCTTCCGCGGGGTTGCTCGGCGAAATGCGCGTGCTCTCTCACCCAGCGTCAGTGGACTCTGTCCCGACATGCGCTTATCAGGAGGATTATGTCAGCATGGGTTACAATGCGGCTATGAAGGCCTATAAAGTGGTCCGTCTTGCCGAATATGTGCTGGGCAATGAACTGTTGACGGCAGCTCAGGCTGCGGACTTGCGCGGCGCAAAGGAGTTGTCGCTTGCGTCAGCCACAACAGCGGTCGCTGCGGCGGTTCGCGAAAAAGCGCCATTCATGGAGGACGACCACTACATCTCTCCAGACATGGAATGGGCGCGCGAATTGGTGCATTCTGGCCGCGTTCGTGAGATAGCCGAAAAATTCATTGGAAAGATGTATTAACGCTGTGAGGGATAAAATCCTATCTGGCAAGCGTGCCCTCGTCACGGCTGGCGGCGACGGCATCGGTCTTGCTATAGCAAAACGGCTGCACGAGGCGGGAGCCACCGTCCATATCTGCGCGCGCACATGTGAAAAACTGGCGGCGCGGGCAGCGGAGATGCCAGGGCTGCTCTGGACGCAGGCTGACGTCTCGCGTTGGGAAGATGTGCTGAGGCTATTTCTAGAGATAAAGGAGAAAATGGGCGGCCTTGACATACTTGTCAACAATGCCGGCATCGCAGGCCCGACCGCGCGAATAGACGAAGTATCCCCGGAGGAATGGAGCCGAACAATGGCTACAAACATAGACAGCCAGTTCTTATGCTCCAAGCTGGCAACACCCATGCTCATAGAGGCGGGCGGCGGTGTCGTCATAAACATGGGGTCAACCGCCAGCCTCTTTGCCTACCCGTGCAGATCTCCATACGCGGCCTCAAAATGGGCCGTAATCGGTTTTACAAAAACGCTGGCGCTTGAACTCGGCCAATTTGGCATTCGCGTAAATGCAATCTGCCCCGGCTGCGTGGAAGGTGACAGAATAAACGGAGTGATAGCGCGCGAAGCCGCTGTGCTAGGCATGTCGGTTGACGCAGTCCGTGACGGTTATCTCAATCAAACAGCGCTCCATACCTTTATCAACGCGCAGGACATCGCCGATATGTGTCTGTTTCTGTGTTCTCCCAGCGGAAGCAGGATAAGCGGCCAAGTGGTAACCATAGACGGTTTCACAGAAAATTGTCACAGTTGATCGGGACCCACAATACCCATAGCCCCGCTGGAAAGGCTGCTCCGGCGGGGCGTCTTGTTTATGCAGGAGTCCGTGCTGCAAATTATGTAAGAGCATAAAATTACCGGCCTCTCAATCTAAATCTGCTTCTATTATTATAAATTATATTAAAATGTATTATAAATTATATTAAAATGTATTATAAATTATATTAAATGGTATAATAAAATTGAATTTATAGTT
>JAVVPF010000061.1 GCA_036655895.1 Cloacibacillus sp.
TGGAGATACTAAACGAACATGAAAAACCGCTGAAAAACAGCAAAATCATGCTGCTGGGTATCGCCTACAAGGGAGACATAGACGATTTGCGTGAATCTCCCGCCCTCAAAGTCTGGGAAGAGCTGGAAAAGAGGGGCGCTGATGTTATATACCACGACCCATACTGCCATAGCGCCAAGTGGAAGAGCGTCGTCGTCCGCTCCGCGGAGCTGACGCCGGAAAGCGTGGCCGCCTGCGACGCCGTGATCATCACCACCTGGCATAAACATAACATCGACTACCGGATGATACTGGACAACGCGAAAATTCTGTTCGATACCAAAAACGCCGTTGTAAGCGATTTGGGTGAAACCGTTTTGTCAGCTGAGAACTACAGCAGACTTTAGCGAGTTGTTAGGAGCGATAAGAGATGGACTTGAAAAGTTTAGCTTCTGAATTTCTTAATAGAACAATAAAAAATAGTGTGGAACATACAGGTATGGCAGATTCCACGAGAGCCAATACGATAAGCTTTTTGGATAATCCAAAATTTGCGAAAGATATAAATAAAAATTTGAATATTTCTGTAGTACTAGTGAGAGAAGAAGATGCACCTTTGCTCCATGAAAAAATTGAAGCAGTTATAGTGGAAAAGCCTAAAGCCGCCTTATTCGGCTTGCATAATGAATATTGTAAGCAATATTTAAAATATGGAGAAAACAAAATAGCGCCATCAGCCTCTATTCACCCTCTCGCTTATATCGCTCCTAATGGGGTAACTATTGGAGAAAATGTCGTCATTGCTCCCAATGCTGTAATTCTTGCCGGTGTGGAAATTGGCGATAACACGACCATTGGTCCAAATTGCGTTATCGGAGAAGATGGATTCCATGTATTTGAAGATTTAAACAAAGTCAAAAGAATCGTCTGTCATGATGGGTTTGTAAAAATCGGAAGCAATGTTGATATACAAGCATCTGTTACAGTTGATAAAGGATTTATGGGACGCGACACTGTTATAGGTGATGAGTGTAAAATCGATAATTTTGTACACATAGCCCATAGAGTACATGTTGGTGCAAGAACATTATTTGCTGGTGGTACCAGTGTTGGTGGCTCTACATACATTGGAAATAACGTCTGGATAGGATCCAAATGTACCATTTCAAATAGATTGACGATAGGAAGCAATGCACGAGTACTTATAGGGGCCGTTGTTATTCGAAATCTGAAAGAAAATGACATTGTTTCTGGTAATTTTGCGATGCCACACCAGAAGCACCTGTTGGAGAGTGGTCGCTTCTTGTTGGAATCATAATTATATTTAGCTAAATAAAAGGAGAAAGTAAGTGCCATGAAAAAGAACGTAATTACCAAAATTGCAGAAATTTCAGAAACAGATCCAAATCTTGTAAAACCAGATACGGAGCTTATGGACCTGGAATCTTGGGACTCACTCGCAAATGTTACATTTGTGGCATACGCTATCAGTGAATATGGCGTGAAATTGACCGCTGATGAGATGCTGGACGCGAAAACGGTATCAGATCTTATTCGTTTGGTTGAGAGTAAATTATTATAATGAGAGCCGTAATAGACGGAATTGGTATAAAGGCGATATCCGTCGCTGTTCCCAAGCAAAAACGGGGATATGACGATTTGGCAAAAATCGTTGGCGAAAAAAACGCTGGAAGGATATGCCAGAATACCGGTATAAATTTTGTACGCGTTAGTAAAGACGGAGAGACCGCTGCCGATTATTGTGAAGCCGCTGCAAAAATGGTGCTGGCAGAAACGACTAATGTAAGCGGAGTTGTGTTTGTATCACAAACTCCTGATTACATTTTGCCTGCTACCAGCTGCGTCTTGCAGCATAAACTTGGCTTGCCGTCCGATGTTGTTTGCTATGATGTGAATGCTGGCTGTACCGGGTTCATAAAAGGGCTTCACCTTGCTTCGATGATAGCCTCGTCGACTGAAGGCGATGTCCTGTTGTTGGTCGGTGATACAATGACTAAACATGTATCACCTAAAGACCATTCTTTGTTTCTGCTGATGGGTGACGCCGGCTCCGCGACGTTAGTTTCGCCTATAAAAGAAAGCCGCATGGCTTTTAATCTTAAAACGCATGGTGAAGGATACAAATCACTGATGATCCCTGCCGGGGGGAATCGGCTGCTGTCGTCAGACGCCTCCAGGCAAGTTGTGGAGTGCGAGAAAGGGAATTGGCGCTCCCAGGAACATCTTTACATGGACGGCATGTCGATAATGCTTTTCGCTTTGTCAAAAGCGACGTCTCTCATTGAGGAAGAAAGCGCTGTGCTGACTTGCCCTCCGGACCTCTACGTATTTCATCAGGCTAACGAGTTTATCGTGAAATCCATGGCAAAGAATCTAAAACTTGACAGCGACAAAGTAATTTTATCAGTAAAGGACTATGGAAATACTGGCCCTGCGTCAATTCCGCTCGCACTATGCGACACGCTGCCAAACCACAGTCAGAATATCAGGAAAAATGCTCTATTGGCCGGCTTTGGAGTTGGTCTTACTTTGGCAACGCTTATAACAGATCTGTCTAATACAAAATTCCATGCGGTGCAAGAGATATGACGCTCTCAAATAAAACCTTTGTCATAATGGGCGCCACCTCCGGCATTGGCAACGCATTGGCGGAAAAACTTTCATTCGACGGAGCCTCTTTAGTTTTATGCGGGAGAAATGCCGCCATGCTAAGCAGTCTTGCTGGAAAAATTCAGACAAAAAAACGTCTTATAAACATAGATGTCACATCTCCCTCCTTCGAAGAAGATTTCAACAGGGAGCTAGCCTTAGCGTCGGATGATTTAAGCGTGGAAAGGTTTGACGGCGGCGTCTATTGCTCCGGCATCGCGCCAATCATGCCCTTAAGGGGAATAAACAAAAAGACGATAAACAACATATTTGAAGTCAACTATACGGGAGCCATTCTCTTTTCAAAGGTACTTGCCTCCAAAAGCTTTAGGGCAAATCAATCTTCCCTTGTCCTGATATCCTCTGTAAGCGCACACGCCGGTGAAAAAGGGCTAGGCGCGTATGGCGCTTCCAAAGCAGCTTTAGAGGCTTCTGCGCAAGCGTTTGCCAGAGAACTCGCACCATTTGGAGTCAGGATAAACTGCGTGAGCCCCGGCTGGCTTGATACAAATATGAATAAAGAAAATATTTTGGCTGTGAATGGGCTGGAAGAGAAAATGAAAGAGGCACACCCGCTTGGCTTAGGTTCTGCCGTAGATGTTGCTTCCGCCGCGGCTTTTCTATTATCGGACGAAGCCAAATGGATAACGGGAACCACCGTCATAGTCGACGGTGGTTTCTTATCGTAGGTGATTAAGCCATGCTGATATCCTACCACCTCCCCCCAACCCCCCTAACCAACGAGATGTTGGAGGCCGCTTACGCCAATCCCTCCTGGACGGCGTCAAAGATATACCGCAAGACAGGCATTAAATCACGCCCCGTCTCGGGTACGGAACTCGTCTCCGACATGGCGGCAAGGGCGGCGGAGAACCTCTTTGACGAATACGGCATATCCCCGCGGGATATCGACTTTGTCATGCTCTGCACCCAAAGCCCGGACTATTTCCTGCCTACTACGGCCTGCATCGTTCAGAACTGCCTTGGCATCCCGACTTCTGCGGGATCATTTGATTACAACCTTGGCTGTTCCGGCTACATCTATGGCCTGGCGGCCGCCAAGGGACTTTTGTGTGCCGGCATTGCCAAAAACATCCTGCTCATCACCGCCGAGACATACAGCAAACACATCAACCCGCTGGACAGGAGTACAAGAACTGTCTTCGGAGACGCGGCGGCGGCCACGTATCTCACGCCTGACGATATCGACAAAATTGGCAGTTTTGTGCTTGGCACCGACGGCAAAGGCGCCCCCAACCTCATAGTCCCCGCCGGCGGTATGGCAAAGCCAAGAGACGAACAGAGCGCTGTTGAGCGTGAAGACGCCAGCGGGAATATCCGCAGTGAAAACAACCTCTACATGAACGGGCCGGAAATATATGCCTTCACCCTCAGGGCCGTTCCAGGGCTGGTCTCCGAGATACTGGAAAAAAACGCACTTACAGTGGACGGCATAGATTATGTCGTACTCCATCAAGCCAACAAGCTCGTCCTCGCCTCACTGCGAGACAAACTTGGGATTGCGGAAGAAAAATTCTGTCTTGATGTAGAAGAACTGGGCAACACCGTCAGCTCCACCATCCCCATCGCGATAAAACGAGCGCGGAAACGAGAACCGGAGAAACTTCGCCCCGGCGCGAAAATCCTCCTTGCCGGATTTGGCGTCGGCTATTCCTGGGGCGGGACCGTCATCACGCTCTGATAAAAACCAAGCAGACCGTCATACGCAGCACATACAAAAGGCAAAGAAAAGAAAGGAAGACATTACAATGACAATAGAAGAAAAACTTATCCTGATAGCCGAAACACTGGATGCCGAGCAGAACAACGTTAAACCGGAGACGGAACTCAAATCCCTTGAAGAATGGGACTCTATGGGAGTGATCTCCACCATCGCTATGCTCGACCGGAAATTTGCTAAAGTCCTCAGCGCCGAACAGATCGAAGAGCTGAAAACAGTCCAGGACATCCTCAACCTGATGGCCTAAAGATGAAACACGGCGTCTTTGGACTGGAAGGACAGCAAATACTTATAACCGGCGGCTCTTCAGGCATCGGCAGGGCGACGGCACAATTGGCTGCCGCGCAGGGAGCGCTATGCATAATCAACGGGCGCAGCGAAGCCAGGCTGAGCGAAACCATAGCCTCTCTTGAGGGAGAGGGGCACGTCGCGATCGCCGCCGAGCTGGCGCCGGAAAAGTGCGCCATGCTGGTGAAAGAGGCTGTTGCCAAAACGGGGCCTCTGAATGGCTTCGTCCACTGCGCGGGGATAGAAAAGACCCTGCCGTTTCGCATGACGGAACTTTCAGACCTGCACGAAATAATGTCCGTCAACCTTGACGCCTATTGGGAGATAACGAGAGAAATACTGAAAAAGAAAAACCACGAGCTCGGAAAACTATCCGTAGTCGCGATATCCTCAGTCGCCGGGCAATACGGCGCGGCGGGCAAGGCGGCATACGCGGCCTCCAAAGGGGCCTTAATATCACTCACAAAATCCCTGGCGGCGGAATATGCGGACCATAGAATAAGATTCAACTGCGTCTGCCCTGGATATGTAAAGACGCCCATGTTGGACAATATAAAGAGACTCTATAAAACAGAAACCGATTTTGAAAACGCTATCGCAGGAAGACACCTTCTGGGACTAGGAGAGCCGAACGACGTGGCTTCGGCGGCTGTCTATCTGCTCTCGGAGGCCGCTAAATGGGTGACGGGCAGCGTTGTGAATGTTGATGGCGGGTATAACTTATAAGACAAGAGGAGAATAAAAGATGCACAAAATAGCGTTAACCGGCTGCGGCAGAATAAGCAAAAATCATATAGAGGCGATAAACCAACTGAAAGAAGAGGGACTGGCGGAACTTGTCGCCTGCTGCGACATAATCCCCGAGCGCGCGATTGAGGCGGCGATGAAGGCCGGCAACGGATGCAAGTCATATACTGACTACCGGCAAATGTTCAAAGAGACCGACGCCGATCTCGTCACTCTCTGCACCCCCTCCGGCCTCCACCCCTACCAGGCCATCGAGGCGGCGGAAGCGAAGAAAAACATCCTCTCCGAAAAACCTCAGGGCTGTTCGCTGGCAGCCTGCGACCAAGCGATAACGGCGGCGGACAACGCCGGTGTCAAATACATGGTCGTCAAACAAAACCGCTTCAACCCCAGCATTCAGCTGCTGCGCAGGGCATACGAAAAAGGCCGGTTCGGCAAAATCTACATGATCTTAGCCAACGTCCTTTGGACCCGCCCGCAAGACTACTACGACATGGCCAAATGGCGCGGGGTCTACGAACTTGACGGCGGCTGCCTCTCAAACCAGGCGAGCCATTACGTGGACCTCGTACAGTGGTTCGGTGGCGAGGTAGCAGACGTCAAGGCGCAATACTCGACCCAAAAGATAAAAATGGAGGCCGAAGACACGATCTCCGTCGTCCTGAAGTTTAAGAGCGGCGCGATAGGCAGCATCAACGCGACGGTACTCACCTACCCGAAAAACCTTGAAGGCAGTCTGACGATCCTCGGAGAAAAAGGCACGGTAAGAGTCGGCGGCTTTGCGCTCAACAAGATAGAACAGTGGACATTCGCGGACAAAGACCCCATGGACGAAGAGGTAGCCAACGCCAACGAAGCCCCGCAGTCCGTCTACGGTCACGGACACCTGCCCTACTACCGTCATGTACTGGACGTGCTCGACGGTAAAACGGAGCCGATGTGCACGGGAAGAGAGGCCAGGAAAACTGTGGAGATTATTTTTAGTGCTTACAAGAGGAATATCTAAATTGAAGGTTCTTCTATTATCATATTCTACAATAGAATATGATGGTCGTTTGCGAGAACTAATCAAAATCGCCAAAGAACTAGGGGATACTTATTACGTGTCTCTGTCTATAAACAAGACGCCGTTAGAAGAAAAACATTATATTTATAAACCGCATGCAAGGTTTTCGTATTTGTTTTTTATTAATTATTGTCTAAAGGTTGCAAATCAAATAGGAGTTGTTGATG
>JAVVPF010000062.1:0-704 GCA_036655895.1 Cloacibacillus sp.
ACCACCCCAATAAATATCGATATCGATATTCTTTTGAGGAAGTCCAATGTCGTCAGATAATTTTTTAGATTTAGCGACTCGACCGCTTATAATAGCGATCTTGTTTCCTACGCCTTTGGACGAATAGTCAATATCACCGGAAATATTATTTATTGATGGTATGATATTGTAGACGATTTCGTTAAATATAAGAGAGCTTAAAGAACTAGCAAGGTTAGGCTTAAATTTATCGAAAAAACCATAGGTCCAGGCGCCAGGATCAATGATCCAGGTAGTTGACTCTCCCGCTTCTTCTGACCTGTGTGATCCCCCTGTTACTACATGATAGTAAGGCTCTCGATAGTCAATTTTATCTCCATTTTGCCAAGTATCATAGGCATAGCCATCAACAGGAGAAGCATGTCCGTTTGCATCGCCGTTGGAGCTTAACATTGTAAACCCCGTTACAACAGGAAAGCCAAAATCCAAATTCGTATTTATCAAATGTTTTCTCGCTATTGGGAGCATAGTGTCAGGCACTTTCATTTCGCCTTGCATTTTGTACACAGCAAGACTGTGAGCCGATAAAAAACCATAACGAGAAATAGGATATGACGCTAAGTTTCCCTCACTAATCATTGCGCCATATGGGGTACCAGTACTTAGAATGCTTACATTCTTAAAATAATAATCTGGCAATAATATACTTAAGTCTCTCAGTAATG
>JAVVPF010000062.1:714-6103 GCA_036655895.1 Cloacibacillus sp.
CAATTTTTGTGCTTGCCGTAGTAACATCTGAGCTTTGAAGCGTACCCCGGTAGAACTGATTAGATAGATTTGACGGCTGGGTAAGCAAAAAATTTGACATACTCTGCCAATCATAGGTTTTTGCTAGATTAGATTCCGGAAAATTAAAATTTTTAGTTTCATCAGGCGCGCCAACAGTGTTACTGTATTTTCGAACAATCTTATACTCCCTGCTGGCTGCGGGGTTGGCGTTCAAAATCAAATTATTTCCTACCGCTGGGGGATATTTTCTTGTTAAAATATTATACAATACTTGTCCAGTAGAAAGCGCTGGGCAGCCCACCAGATATTCCCGTTCGCTGACATTTGTTCCCGCGAATTCATTGTTGATTGTTGAATATTGAGTAATCTCACTATGTTTATTTAGCACATTGAATGGATACCCCTGTCCCCAGTAGCGTTCCCTCCCCATTAACGGCGCTACGCGAATATCGGCAGAAGCAGTTAGCCCTGTTGTACTTATTGATCGACTGCCAAGCCGGGCGCTATTTTTTTGTGCGGTATCCTTTAGCGATTTCCAACGCGCTTTGTTTTTAGATAATTCTGTCGTTTTTTCTTTAGTCAACAGAATAATATTTTTGTCAGATCTACCGCTGCGCAGCACGTCTACGTTAGTATTAAAGCAAACTGTTTTATACCATAAGGTGTTCTCATATGCTTCTTCTGACATCACTCCGGGACCAAAAGTTTGTATTGGCCAAAAGTCATCATCTGCCGGCAGGATTACCCAGCCGTTGGGAGACAGTGTGACGAGAAAGTATCCAACATTCCCGTGAATTCCGCCACGATATAATTTAATTTGGTCAATATTTGTTCCTAATGTCTCACCAAAGTGGTTTTCCGTTTCCTGAAGCCAGTTCGCAACTGTAGTATTAGCGTCAGACGCGGTTACAGGCGCTGCCGCCGCTGTGTTATAACCGTTAGGGCATAACAAAATCACAATCACGGTAAAAATAATAATAGCTCTGCGAAAGATTAACATTATTTTGCCTCCTTTTAAGCCTCACTTTGATACGATATTCGGGCTATCTTCTTTCCCGCAATACCGTCCCATTAAGAGAATCGCGCCGCTTCTGTTGTCAACGATAAAATAGACAAATGGATGAGTAGGATAGAATCCTCCATCAAGGTTATAAGGATACTCTTTTTTCAGGTCCTCCTGGTCTTTTTTTATCAATTTTTCAATTTTTTCAATTTCCTGCGGAGAGAGCGGTGGATGAGCAAAAGCAGCGTAAAATGCTCTCGTTCCTCTAATAAGCATTGTGGACCAGAAAGTATTTACAGCCCTTGATTGTTCACCTCCATATATGTTTATGACGTTTTTCTGCTTTAATTTTTCCCTTTCCCCCCCTTTTATCCCTAACGTATTCAGCCAGCTGCTAAAATCATACTGAGAGGTGATCTTTGTATCTACAATGCGGACTATCAGGTTTTTGTCCGTTTGTTTCGAAAGCAGCGAAAGATATTTTTTATAGTTTAGGGTGTCTCTCATACGGCGCTCATCCCATCCTTCTCTGGGCAGGAGGATGATATAGGAGTAGTATCGGTCTACAAATGGGAACTCAAAACTTTTAATAGTGCTGTTTTCGTAATATTTTAAGCGTTGATCCTGGAACATAATGTCGATACTTTGTAATTCGCCGTTGGGTTTGTAAAAGTCAGCCCGCTCCAGAGAAGTCTTGAAATCTTCCTCATAATTATTAAATGGGAACTCCCAGTCTGATTTAAAAAACACATCTTTTCCATCGGAACAAAAGTCCCCCCTGTCCTCTGGCGTATCCTCTATTATCTGGGCAAGGAGGGCAAAATCGTCTATTGAGTCTCCGTTAATGGAGAGCGCTCTTTTCAGCTCGCGCCTCGTCTTTCTATCTGCGCTTCTGTATTCTTGTACCAACGTCATGGCGAGGTTATAGGGGGAAAACAAAATATTCCCCTCGGCGTCGCCAGCCATTAACGGGTAGAGCTTAAAGGCAAATTTATTAATCGAAACGCCGGCCCTCCTGATCTTTTTAATATCGCTCTGCGATATCTTCCCCTCCCAACCCGGAGGTTCGTCGGGAACGTAGACTTCCCCGCGCATCCATCGCGATTGAATTTGATTCCATTTCCAAGACGGCACGCTTTTAGGCACGCTTAAGGCTGGCGTGACAAAAGCCCCGCCAAGCGCCAGAAAGTACAGCACTAACATTATTACCGATAATAACCGCCTTTGCTTTTTATTAGGTAAGAACATTTTCCGGCGCTCCTTTTTAATTTATATACGTTTATCATTCAGATTTTCACTTTACTTTGAGTTGGAGCATTGCCACAAAAAATGACACCCCGCCGCCTATGGTATCCATACATGTTTGTGCTTCACATGAAATGGATTTTTGAGGCAGCTGGCTGTCATTCACCCATAACGCTAAAACGGGCCTTAGACCCTATAGCTTTGCGTCGCCGTCTTTAGACGGTTTTGCCTTTGGCTCTTGTTTACGCGCTTACGTATTGCGAAGGTAGTTTATTACAGCTCAACTATTAAGCTGCTGGCCTTTATTCTTTGATACAGTCGAATCACTGGCTTCTGATAGCTTTTATATGGACTGCGTTATTTTATTTTTTATGTGCATGTACTGAGTAACTTAATTTTACCGTCTAGATCTTTAAGTGTCAACAAGTTTATTCATTAGACAGAACCACCGCTACCGAGGCGCCAAACAATTGAATTGGCCAATAATCATCACTTGCTGGTAAAACGACCCAGCCATTTGGGGCCAGTGTTACAAGATAATATCCAATATCACCTCCATTAACCCCTTGATAACGCTTAACATCGCTTATCTGAGTACCAAGTTTCTCGCCACAGGGCGCCCCCATATGTATCCAGTTCAATACGGCCGTGCGGACTTCCGCTTCTTCTATTGTGCGTGCCTCCACAAACAAAGGATATGCAAATATTATAATAACCGAAAACAGCAGTGATAATTTCTTCACTCGAACACACCTCCTGTATATATTTTCTCTTAACTACCTGCCATATATCTCCCCATAAACATTATCGTCTTTGTTTGATTATTGATAATCATATAGACGAAAGGTCGGTCTGCACGAAAGATCTTTGGCTCAAGTTGCTGCTTTTCCTTATCCCCCCAATTCATAGTCCCCCTTAAATTAAACACTGTTACAGCGGCTGCTTTTGTCCTTTCTTCGTTCACCTCCATTACCGTTTTGTGGATAATGTTATCAATAAAGAAGCTCTCCACATTGCGCGCAATTTTTGTAAACTCTGCAAATAGCGACGTTGCCCTTTCCAATCCCAGTTTTCTCAGTGTCTTTACCAGGTGATATGTCTGTTGCATACGGTATTTTGGAAGATATATTTTGCAGTCAGTCATATCGAGGCTATGTACTACTTCATCAAAAAAAGCGTTTGACAAACAGTTTTCGATCTTCGTTAAACCGTTTTTTTCTGGAAGTATAATCAACATGGAATTGACAGCGTCCTTATAGTGAAGGCTTATGCTTTGGGAGAACTCGTTTTCATAATATCCTACTTTGTCTTTTTTAAACATTGTCGGCAATTTTATAATATCACCGTTTTTTTTGAAAAAATCCCGCTCCATTGTATCTCTAACGGAAAACTTATTCTGCCATTCGGCAATAAAATATATCGCGTTGGAAATAGACAGAAATGTGTCTTTAAAATCGTCGTGCGTAACCACCTCTTTTATCTCGCCTCTTGTCTTTTCGTTCGTCCAGTTATTTATAGCAGACACAGCTTGATCAACGTCAGTGTAATCCAGCTCTATCGCTTCGCTGTCGTAGTATTTTCTCAGTTTTTCCATATATTCCTTCCTGGCCGATAAATTTTTATCGGGCCATATTGCATTTGCGATCAATACTTCTCCGGCTTCAGGAGGAGTATTTTTTATAATATTCAAGATTGCTTTATATTGGGCACTAATATCGTTGTCAAAATGTAAAACTTTCCGCATCTCCTCACGGGTCTCGCCCGCCGCCCCCTCGTATGCCAGCGCAAGGGCCATCGAGATACTCAGCGGCGAGAAAAAGATATTGCCTTTTTCTTCTTTCGCAATCTCTTTATAGAGGTCGAAGGCGAAGGCGTTGACCGCTTTGCCGAGTTCGCGGGCGCGAAACAGGTCTTCGTTGGGCACGCCGCCGGTAGCGGCAAATGCCGTCTCGCTCGATAAAACCGTCAAGCAAAATATAAAAATAGCGAAACTAATACTTTTAAACATTCCTTACCTCCTCTTCAAGAGAAAAAATGACACCCCGCCGCCTTTTGTATCCATACATGTTTGTACTTCACATGAAATGGATTTTGAGGCAGCTGGCTGTCATTCACCCATAACGCTAAAACGGGCCTTAGACCCTATAGCTTTGCGTCGCCGTCTTTAGACGGTTTTGCCTTTGACTCTTGTTTACGCGCTTACGTATTGCGAAGGTAGTTTATTACAGCTCAACTATTAAGCTGCTGGCCTTTATTCTTTGATACAGTCGAATCACTGGCTTCTGATAGCTTTTATATGGACTGCGTTATTTTATTTTTTATGCGCATGTACTAAGTAATTTAATTTTACCGTCTTGACTTTTAAGTGTCAACAAGTTTATTCATTAGACAGAACCACCGCCGCGGCAAGGATGGAGACGGAGGGCGAGACTACGAGCGGTCCATGTGCATGTGCGGCTCACGCGCCTCCATCGCTATTCTGCCATCCTCAGCCGCGGATATCAATTCCCGGAAATGCTTCGCGCAGAACCTCCGCGCTGGCCGCGGAGGCGTTCAGATAGGACGGGTCAAGGCAGCCGTTGGGCTTGAAGAGTTGGAGACGCCAATGAGCGTCGTCGGCCAACTGGCGGCGGATGGCGCCGAGGTCGTCCGCCGTTAGCAGCGCCGGGATATAGGTCGTGCGAAATTCGTAGGCCAGCGCGTGGGATTTGATGATCTCTACCGAGGAGAGGATTTTTTCGATATCGACCGCCGTACCGGTCAGCCTTCCGTAGGCGGCTGAGTCAAGGGGCGCTTTGACGTCCATCGCCGCGTGGGCCACAAGCCCCTCGGCGAAGAGGGCCCGCAGTATCTCCGGGCGCGAGCCGTTGGTGTCGAGCTTCACGGGAAGAGACAGAGCCCTGATCTGGCGCAGCAGCGGCGCTAGGCCGGGCCACAGCGCAGGCTCGCCGCCGCTTATGACGACTCCGTCGAGGAAGGCGGCGCGCCGCTTGATGTCAGCCATTATTTTATCAAGCGGCAGCGCCTCCGCGCGAAAGAGCGCGAGCTCGCCGTTATGACACCACGGACAGCGGAAATTGCAGCCGAGGGTGAAGATGACCGCCGCGACATGGCCCTCCC
>JAVVPF010000063.1 GCA_036655895.1 Cloacibacillus sp.
ATAAGTAAACATGATAGTATATTGATAAGAGAATATTCAATAATAATTACAATTTTTACTACACAGTAATAATGTTTTAAGGAGGGGTCAAAATGCCCAATTCACTTGATGTAAATATTCGAGAGTTTAAAACAAAGGTGCGAGATTTCTATATCAATACCTATATTGGAAGCACAGGTGTCCCTACTAATATTGAGGGTTGGTTTTGGTTAGCAGCACAAAACCAAACAACCAGTATGTTCCCAAGTTATACGGGCTTACTTACCTTGGCATTTAACGCAAGATCATTCGCAGCCGACCTCGAATCAGGAATTTCAATTGTTGACAAAGCACGAGCAATTGTTGATCAAGCTCAATCGCAATGGTATCAGAGGTACTGGAATCTAATTGGACCATATTATTCCACCCAAGAAATATGTAGTATGCTTGGGCTAAACTCTATGGTTGATTTTTATAAGAGATTGGGTATTCCACCAGCAGTAGAAACAGCAGCTAACAATTATGCTTCCGGGCAAATTTCGCTTGATCAATTGCGTCAAACTATGTATTTAGATTCAAACGAACAAGTACAAGAATCCTTACAGAATTTTGGAACGACAATCATGACCAGACGGTATTTTACTGATAATGGCGTTTTATTTTCCAATACGGAAGTAGCAAACGCTTTGAAATTAACAGCTCAGTTTTATAACTCGTTATCAGGTACAGACCAAGTGCTGTTTGAAAGTGTTATAAATGCACTAAACCAAGCAAATATTACAACTGTATCCCAAGTGGATGATTTTTTCGCTGTAACTATCTATGGCGATGGAAGTACCTATAATTCAATCCGAGCGAATTCAGGTGACACAACAGTATCAGGAACATCTGGCGCTGACTTAATTCGTGGGAATAACGCAAATAACATCATTGTTGGTGGAACTGGCAATGATATCCTCGAGGGCTTTGGAGGGAATGATTTGCTTCAAGGTGGGGAAGGAAATGATGTTTATCTTTATGCGCCAAATGAAGGCAACGATACGATAGCAGATGTTGCGCTTATCGGAGAGACCAATAAATTGGTTTTTACATCAGGAATCCACCCCAGCGAGATAACGTTATCGCGTAGTTCTGATGATCTGGTATTTACACTGAGTGAGAACAGAGGGAGCGTAACGGTGCAGAACTGGTTTGCGTCAGTAGTTGGCGGAACATATGTGATGTCTGAAGTTATATTCGATGATACTAACACTGTATGGACTCTCTCTGAGATCGAAGCAATGTTGGTTGATCTGACACCTGCCCCAGATCAAACTTCGCACGCCACCAGTCGTAGCACTTCAAACTACCAACTTGACAGAGCCGTAATGGACATTGCAATCGCCGACATGAATCTGAATGGCGATTGCAGCGAACAGGTCTGTGAATCGCTAGGCTATGTACCGGCTTACGACAGTAACCCAGTAGGAGTTTCCGCAAGCGTGAGCGGCGAGTTGCTTCTGGAAGACGAGAGAAAGACCGCCTAATAACAGACATAGAATATGAAAAACATCACAGAACAGATGGAACCTCCCATTAACGATACGGAGCCGAAAGGCTCCGTATCGTCTATAGATCTGGCGCTTACCTGTCTTACGACCGCAGCAAAAATGCACGGGTTGCCAGTAGAACTTGAAGGGCTGAAAAGAGCTTTTCCCTGCACAGACGCCACGCCTGTGTCAATAACAGTGCTTCGTGCGGCCAAGAAAATAGGCTTGAAGGCCGCGTTATTAAATATCAAACCGGATAGGCTGGATTTTTACCCAAAACCCGCAATTTTGCTTTTCCCAAGCAATAGGACATACTTGCTGATACGCCTTGATTATCCAAAGGGAGAAGATGCCGCTCAGGCAGAAAAGATTGCGCCGGCGCGTCTGCTTCTGTTCAATCCAAAGGATTATAAGCCGCTGCTTATGTCATATGAAGACTTTGTTAAACAATGGGAAGGTCAGATTATACCTCTGAAAAAACGTTTTTCGGTTAAAGAAGCAGGGAGAAAGTTCAACATCAGTTGGTTCTTGCCTGTGATTTTACGTTTTAAGAACCATCTGCTCGAAGTATTTATCGCCTCTTTATTCTTGCAGCTATTTGCCCTGATCACTCCGTTGTTTACGCAGGTAATAATCGATAAGGTACTGGTTCACAAAGGAGTCTCTACGCTTCACATTCTTGTAATAGGACTGGTTCTGATCGCTGTATTTGAAATGGCGCTCGACGTCAGCAGAACATATCTTTTCAAACACACTACGAACAGAGTCGACGTAATATTGGGAATGAAACTGTTCAAGCACTTATTATCTCTGCCCGTGCCATTTTTTGAAAACCGTACTGTAGGAACAACTATCGCAAGAGTTCGCGAACTGGAGACTATACGCTCATTCATGACGGGGACGGCCCTTACAGTTGTCTTAGATTTGATCTTCACCGTAATTTTCATCGCCGTGATGTTTTTCTACAGCCCCAAACTTACCTTGATCTCGTTGCTGGCGTTCCCATTTTTTATTGCCTTGTCCGTCTTTGTCACTCCCATCATCCGCGCTAGACTTAACGTTAAATTTGCGTGCAATGCAGAATCTCAGTCGTATCTGGTTGAGACGATCACCGGCATTCAGACGGTAAAAAGTCTGGCCATTGAACCACAACTCAACATGAAATGGGAGGGACTGCTTTCTAACTACGTTACGGCGTCTTTTCGCGCCGGGTTCTTAAGTTCTGTTTCAGGGAGCGCGGCGCGGATGATACAAAAGTTATCCAGCCTCTCAATTCTCTTTTTCGGCGCGACAATGGTAATGAAGGGGGAATTTACGGTGGGGCAGTTGGTTGCCTTTCAGATGCTATCCGGACGCGTAACCGAACCCATCATTCGTCTTGCCACTCTGTGGCAGGATTTTCAACAGGTAAGTGTATCTATAGAGCGTCTAGGCGACGTGTTGAACTTCCCTGGCGAGCTGGACAGTTCTCCGGGAAGAAGCACATTGGGACGAATCAAAGGCCAGGTTACATTTGATCATGTCTCATTCCGCTATCGGCTCGACGGTCCGCCCATATTGGATGACATCGACATCGTCGGGAGGTCTGGCTCTGGAAAAAGTACTTTGTCAAAGTTAATTCAGCGTTTCTACGTCCCTCAGCAAGGACGCGTGCTGATCGATGGCATTGACCTGTCACAGGTAGATCCCGTCTGGCTGCGACGGCAAATTGGTGTTGTGCTGCAAGAAAATTTCCTGTTTGCCGGAAGTATTCGAGATAATATCGCCGCTGTTGACACAGCAGCTTCGCTAGAGCAGGTGATCAACGCTGCGAGGTTGGCGGGAGCACACGAGTTTATCCTTGAACTACCGGACGGTTACGATACGCAGGTTGGAGAGAGGGGGGCTTCGCTTTCAGGTGGACAGCGCCAGCGAATCGCGATAGCCAGGACGTTGTTGACCGATCCAAGAATACTGATACTCGACGAGGCCACTAGTGCGTTAGATTATGAGTCCGAGCGTATCATTCAAGTCAATCTCAAAAAGATATGTGAAAACAGGACTGTCTTTATCATCGCTCACAGGCTCTCCACAGTGCAGAACGCAGACTGTATTATCACAATGGATAAAGGACGGATCATCGAGAAGGGAACGCATCTGGAGCTCTTACGTACCGAGGGCTTATATAGCTTTTTACACAGCCAGCAAGCGTTACTAGACCTACCGGCAAGGAGGAACGGCAATGGCGGCAGAGCATAAGGCGAAGGGCGGTTCAACAATAAGAGACCGGCAAGAACTTGAATTTCTCCCTGCCGCCCTTGAAATCGTGGAGACGCCTCCTTCGCCGATTGGCAGGATGATCGTCTGGATTGTCGTCTTGTTTTTTATTGCACTGGCTTGGTCATATTTGGGGCATGTTGACGAGGTTGCGGTCGCGTCCGGCAAAGTGATTCCCTCCGGACATACGAAGGTCGTTCAGGCGGAAGATAAAGGGATTGTGAGAAAGATTCACGTTTCAGACGGTTTTAAGGTAAAGGCAGGAGACGTCCTTATAGAATTGGATACCGTTTTGACCGCAGCGGATATGGATCGATACAGAAAAGAGCGCGACTTTTTTAAATTAGATCTTGCTCGCCTTTACTCCGAGAAAGACGGCACGTACTTGTCCCCGCCGACAGATATAAATCTGAAAGAAGAGGCGTTCTTACAGCAGGAGCTGACGCTCAGCAGGCGCAGGGAATTCAGCGCCCGGAGCAGCGCCTTGAAACAGCAGATATTGGCAGCTAAAGCCAATTTGGAAAATTCCACAAAGCAGTATGAGAAATATTATTCCATGTTGCCTATAGCCTCCGAGCAAATGAAGAGGACGAAAGAACTTGTTTCAGACGGCACAATCACGCTCTTTGAACATCAAAAATACGTGCAGCAAGAAATAGAGGTAAGGCAGAATATGCTTTCTCAAAGAGCGGACGTTGAACGTAATCGTCACATCGTACAGGAAGCCGAAATGGAATTAAAGCGTGTAGTAGATGAATGGTACACGGAGATCAACTCCAGAATCGTGGAAAATGAGCGGCAGTTAAAAGCGGTCGAGGAGGAGCTGGTCAAGGCGGAGGAAAAACACCGCCTGAGCCGCATCGTCTCTCCTATCAACGGTACGGTACAGCAGCTTTCCGTGCATACGGAGGGGGCGGTGGTGCAGCCTGCGCAGGCCTTGATGCTCATAGTTCCCGATAACGCGGGTGTGGAATTTGAGGTGTGGCTTGAAAATAAAGATATAGGTTTCGTATTCACAGGGCAAGCAGCGGAGGTGAAAGTCGACACTTTTGGATTTCAACGCTACGGTACGCTTGAGGCCACAGTAAAAACTGTTGCCAACGACGCAAAAGACGATGAGAAAAGAGGATTGATCTATCAGGTTTATCTGATCAGCTCGCGTGATTCGTATCTAATCGACGGCCGCGAAGCGCCACTATTACCCGGTATGTCGGTTACTGGCGAAATAAAAATTAAGCAAAAACGTATTATCGAATATTTCCTTGATACCTTCCGCCGATACACAAATGAGGGGCTGAGAGAAAGATGACAGGCTTTTACATTAACGGTGCAATTCGAAGGCCTCGCTCTCTTGTATGCTTGTTGATTTTCGCTTTGCAGTGTGTTCCGGCCTTCGCGGACAAGGCTGCGGAAACGTTTGCATACGCAGAACTGCCTTGGCTTTTGGAGTTGGCGGCACAGAAAAACGCGACAATGTCCGTTGTCTCCGAAAGGATCAATCAGGCAAAAGCAGACCTGAATAAGGCATATGCGGAATTCAGTCCCGAACTTGCCGTGGGCGGCACCGCAAGAGCAAACGACGAGATCAGATACGGCAGGGATAAAGAGGAAACAAACGCATTACTAAACATTTCCCAGACATTATACGCTGGCGGTTCTTTGGTTGCGAATAGGCTTGCGGCACAAATGGTTCTTGCGGCACAAATCGCTGAAGGCTCCCGCGGATACCAGGAAGTCCTTCACGACGTTAGGAGGGCTTACTTTGACTGCCTTCGATCAATGGCGCAGTTACAAGTAGCGAAGGAGGCACTTCATCTCTCTGAAGAACATCTGCGGCAGGCAGAATCATTGTTCAAAGGCGGGATGGCTTCTCGCGGTGATGTATTGAGAGTAAAGGTATCCGTAAACCAGAGCAAGCTTGATATTGTCACGGGACAGAGCAATCTGGAAGTCGCTTGGACAACGCTTGAACATGCCGTGGGCACAGCAGTGGATAAAGAAAAGGTTCTAAAGGCAATTTCTCAGGAGGAAATTGACGATCTTTCCCCGCCGCATTATGCAGTGGCCGCCAACACCACGGAGTTGGCTCTGACACAACGTGCCGAAATGCGGGTATATGGTTTCTATTCAAAAAGAGCAAAATATTTAGTGAGAGCGGCACGGGGACAAAAGGCGCCCCGAATATCTCTTTCTGGACGCTTGAACTCAGACGAGGACGCAAACTCGCTTGCAAACGGAGAATGGTATGTGCAGCTAGATCTACAGTGGATGATTTTTGATGGAGGAAAGATAGACGCCGAGATTAACAAAGCGAAG
>JAVVPF010000064.1 GCA_036655895.1 Cloacibacillus sp.
TTGAAAAGATTACTTCCGCTTTTTTGACGAAGCAGGCGCTGAAATCTCCCGGAATTGCCGGAGCGGTAAAGACAGGAGCCCTGAGCTTTGCGGGGCGCGTATGGGACGAAGACGTTGAAGAGATGATGCAGCAGGCGGCCGCCATCATCATAGGCGAACCTCTAAAGATGGCGATGCTCCCCGACTATAAGCATATGACCCTGAGCGAGGCGCTCGGAAGCATTGCCGGCTCCGGCATAGAGGCGCTGCCTTCGCTTACCCTGATGATGGCCCCCGGCTCCGTGTATTCAACGACCCGCAATATAGGAGCGGTCAGAAATTTTCAAAATTCTGGAGAGGGCAAGAGAGCCAGGGCCGCCGAGAATATTCTCTCAGATGAGGGCGCTACCGTTGCGGATAACAACCTCGTTTTTCTCGGACAGGACGCCGTAAATGAATTCTTCCAGTCAAACCCTGATGTCGCGGACGAAGTGGTAAACACTCTCGGTATAACCGAGAGCAGCGTCATTGACGAACTCGGCGAAGTCGCGGTGAGAAAAGAAGATTATGAAAAAGCCGCGGCGGCGCATCCTTCATTCGCCAAGTCTCTTGAGATGGATACTCGGGAAGGTTCCGGCGGCATAACCAAGAGAGAGGCCGCCGAGCGGTTAAGCAAAAAATTACAGGATCCGCTGGAACAAGACGACGAATATGCGCAAGAGGCCGTCGAGATACGCAGCACGATAAATTCCGAGCTTTCAGCCGCAAGCAAGGACGATGAGGCGAGCCAAGCCAACGCCGACCTTTACAGCCGCTATCTTTACACGCTGGGAAAACGGCTGGGGATAAGCCCGAAAGAGTTGCATAAGATGAGAGTGGAGAAGGCAGAAGATGGATTGGCAAGTCCGATTTATGACCAGTCCGTCTGGCACGGCAGCCCGCACAAGTTCGACAAGTTCAGCGACGGCAACAGCAGGCGCATGGGAGAGGGCATCTATAATTACGTCATTTTCGACGACCAAAACGCCAGGATTCAGGAGACGTATTATCAGCCTGTCAATTCCGATGTAGATGGTAATAGTTTGGTCAATGTCGTCGATCTCACAAACAAGAACCATGGCGAACATTGGAACTATGATAAGTTAAAGACGTTCGTTGACGGTTTGGTCGGAACGGAAACAAGTACGACCGATAGCAAGGCTATCGTCAAAATTTTACAGGAAAACGCCAGGCATATAGCGGGTTCTTCACGGAAGTATTACAAAACTATCGATCCGTCCGTGAGAACGGATGCTGTCAGAAATGTGAAAGATCTGATAGAGTCGGCAGTATTGATCGAAAGTATGCCGAATGAAAAGAAGGTTTTTATCACTTCTGAAATGACTAGAGGCCAGAGAAAGAACGCTAGGAGGAAAAATAAGCAGGAAGTGCTTCATAGGCTATATGTTCCTTTGAATATAGGCGATGGAAATATATATACTGCCAGGATAGTTGTATTTGAAGAAGACGGCAATGTTGGATTTGATCCCTTGGATACTCAGCTTTACGATGTACTCATAGACAAAAAAGATGGAACTTTCGACAGGTCGCAAACACAGACGAATCTGCTCAGCGTTGGGAAGAAAGCTCCATCTGAAGTTAGTATACACGATTTATTAAAAAATGTCCCGGATTCTCAAGGAGTTCCTTATTTTACGCAAGGCAAGCGCGGCGGAATCACCTTCAACCGTAAAACAGGAGAATCCCTGGTTTCCCTGTTCCGTACGGCGGACCGAAGTACCTTCATCCACGAGATGGGGCACCTTATTCTTGAAGACCTGATACGGTACGGATATAAGGCGGACTCGGATACGGAGATAAGCCGTGACCTTAAAACGGTTCTTGATTACTTGGGCATTTCCAATATGGATCTCTCTAACCTGGATAAACTTGACGAAACACAGCAGGTCCGTCTTACGGAAGCCCATGAAAAATGGGCGCGCGCGATGGAAATGTATGTTATGAACGGAGATTCGCCATCAAAGGCGTTGCGCCCCATATTGCAGAAAATGCGCATGTGGCTGCTGGATATATACTCAAATGCGAAGTTTTCCGGAGAAGAGCTGACTCCGGAGGTTCAGGACGTCTTTGACAGACTGCTTGCCACGCCGCAGGAGATCGAAGAATCTTATATCGCGGAAATCACCATCGGGGACCTTATCAAAGAAAACGAGCTGCTTCAAGAACGTTTGAAAAATTTTGAGCAAGAGAAAAAGCGTGAGGCGAATAACAAATTTCGCCTCGGTGAGGCGCTGGGGTACGACCGTGGCAAAAGTGAGGGTGAACGCGGCGCCAAATTCAAGCGTCCCGGTTTTGACTACAAGACGAAGAGCAGACAGGAGGCGATGTTTGAGCGGCTTCAGAAGAGGAAGGTTCTGCTTAAAGACGTCGAAGCTTTGTTGGAAGGAATCAATCACGACGTCAGCGATGAAAAGGTCATCTGGTCCGTACAGCAGGAGATGCTTGACAAGCTTGCCGAGAGCCGCCAGATCGTAGACCTGCACGATACCGAGCTGGATAAAAAGCGCCCGAACCGTCGCAGGCGCAAGCCTAAATTTGCCGCCGTTTACCCAACGCAGAAGATGAAGATGGCAGCTTCGCTTATGGACGCGATAAGGCAGGATCTGGGGTTTGATTACAAAGATATAAATCCGGCGGACGCTCCCTTCATGAAGCTGATCGAAAGGCTGGAGGCCGCTGGCATGACATTGAACAATCTGCGGCTTTCCGACGCCAAGTTATCAGAGATCGCCGCACTCGCCAAGGAAATAAGCGAAATCCATGCCAGAGGCCGGAGAGAGTACGAGGTGTGGCGGGCCGGCATCGTTGAGCGCCGCAATAAGATAAACGCGGAGTGCGTGACCGCCCTGGACAAGACCGAAAGCAAAGCGAAGCAGGGGCCGATAACCGGTCCCTCCGATCTCCCCAAACAATACGACGGCGTCATGGGAAAGACGGAAAAGTTAAAAGACTGGACCTATGCCAACACATTAGGCGCCACCCGTCTCTTCGACTGGATTGGGCACGGATTGGGAAGGTTTGACGGCGCATTTTCAAGGTATTGTGTGGATGAGGTGAACACGGCCTATGACACGAAGTTGAAACATATCCAAGAACGCCACGACGCCATGAACGCGAAAATGAAGGAGCTTGGTATAACATTCCATGCCCTGAGTAAAAAACGCGCCGTCGGCAAATATAAGTACAGCGTCGATGAACTTCTGTCGATCTACGCGGCGATGCAGAATGATAAATCGTCTCAGGCGCTTATTTTTGGGAACATGAGGGTGCTGATACCCGATTCATGGTTTTTGGACAATGCGAAAAAACATGACGCCAAGCCGCCTGCGGAAGTGCTGGTGCACATCGGGGAGTGCGTCAAAGCGCTCTCTCCGCAGGAGCGTGATCTGGCGGATTACGTGATTCGGGAATACGACACGTATTATGAGCGGATGAATAACATTTTTATCGCCAACTTCAACCAGGGCATGATGAAAGAGGAGAACTACACGCCGATGCGGCGGCTGGAATATACCTCGAACCATGGCCTGGAGAACGCCGACGAGGCGGCATACGCCAAAGGCGTCGCAGCGCAGGCGGGAGCGCAGAAGGCCGGATTGGAAAGGGGGTTTTTGAATCCACGCGTGATTCCCGGCAAAGAGATAAGCGCAAAACACCAGTCTCCCGTAGACCTTGGGCTGCTGTCTATATGGAATACGCAGGTCGACGCCATGGAACACACGGCTGCTTTCGCGCGGATAGGGCCAGACCTTCAAGCGGTGTTCACGGAAAACTTCGAGGACCGCACGGGGCGTTCGTACAATATCCCTAAGCTTATCCGTGAGAAGTTTGGTTCTGGGACATGGAAAGCCGTACAGGAATATATCAACCTCGTCAATCGTGACGAACTGACGGTTGGCAACGACGTATTCAGCCGGATAGCCAATACCCTTGGCAAGAATATGGCGTATACCTATCTTGCGGCCAATATCGGCACCGTCCTGAAACAGACGACTTCGATACCGCGTTTTCTCATTACCGCCGGGCCGGCGCAAATCGGCTGCGCTATAGGTGAATATTTGCAGCATCCGAAGCAATTCCTGGAAGATATCTACGCGATGGATCCGCAGATGAGGGACCGTGTTCCGAACGTTTTTTTCAGTATAAACAAATATGATCCTACGATAATGGGCGATGCGCAGTATGCTTATAAAAAATCAATGGACACGCTTATCGCCCCCATTTCATATATGGACAGGGTCGTGGCGGCCATTGGCTGGCAGGCGACTTATGAATCGAATGTCAAACGAGGGCTCTCGCACGAGCAGGCGGTACGCGCCGCCCAGCGTGCCGTTCTCCTCACCCAACAGGCCCCGATGATAAAGGACGCGCCTATGATATGGAGGCAGAGCGGACTTGCCAGGCTGTTGATGATATTCACCTCCGACGCCGCCCCCGTGTTGGGAATGACGGCATATGATCTGGCCCAGTCGGTAAAACGCGGAGATCACCCCGCTTCTCTGTGCAATATAGCGGCTTTTATGATAAGTGCGGTGGCGATGAAGGCGCTCGTGGACGGAATGCCCGACGACGACAACGAGGAGAGCTGGGGCGAATGGGTCTTGTCCGCCTTCTCAAGACAGGCCGTAGAGTCAATTCCACTGGTTGGGAAAGAGCTGATGTCATTCTGGGAATCTTTCAGCGGACAGGGCTATAAAGGAACGACCTACTCGGCGTTTGTTGCCCCGCTTTCAAAGCTTGCGCGCGGCTTTGAGGACATGACGGCGGAGGACTCGGACGAGATCAGCCCGTACACCGGCATGTCAAAGTTTGAAAGGGGCGCGTGGAACGCGGTCGAAGGAATGTCTTTAATCACCACGCCGCTGCCGATAGTAGGCGCAAAAAGGCTCTATCTTGCAACAAAAAATGCGGCTGACGAAGATTTTCTGAAAGCGCTGCAGGCAATCATCGGGCAGAAAAAAACGATGAAGAAGTACTCTATAGCGCCGGAGATTTGAGCTGGCTAAAAAACTATTTTAAATGCGCCAAAGGAAAGGAGGTGACCGCATGGCCTGTAAGCCGCGCGGCAGGAAGCCGCCGAAGAGGTAATGCGAAAGGGGTGGTTTTGGTTTGGCTTGTGTGTTATACTGTCCATACATTGTATTGGAGGTGTGGGACATGGGTCAGGCTACTTTGAGCGTTCGGATGGACAGCGAAGTAAAGAAGGAGTTCGACGCTTTTTGTGCGGACGTAGGGATGAATACCTCCGTCGCGGTAAATATGTTTGCGAAGGCTGTTCTGCGCGAACGGCGCATTCCTTTTGAGATTTCAGACGCCGATCCTTTTTACAGCAAGGCAAATATGGAGCGCCTGAGCGCTGCGGCGGCTCGGATGGAGGCACGCGGGGGCGCGGTTCACGAGCTGATAGAGGCGGATGATGATTAAATGCTGGGATGAGGACGCCTGGGAGGATTATCTGCACTGGCAGAATGTCGATCGGAAGACTTTGAAGCGTATCAATATTTTGATTAAGGATATCGAACGCAACGGGTATGACGGTATCGGCAAGCCGGAGCCTCTTACGGACAATCTTTCCGGTTATTGGAGCCGTCGTATAGACTGCGGCAATAGGATAGTTTATAGGATTTCGGGCGACTGTATTGAAATAATTCAGTGCGGGTCGCATTACAGGGATCATTAGCTATTTCAAAAATATGAAATTTTAAATGAGCCGCCTTTAGGGGCGGCTTTTTTGTGCTGAATTTTTAAAAGGAGGTGATCATGTGACGGTGCCAAGTGATGTCAATAAGCATGTGTATTTGGGCAACGGGGTGACTCGGGTGTGGCCGTACTCCTTTTTGCTGCTTGACGCATCACATCTGCAGGTGTGGGTACGG
>JAVVPF010000065.1 GCA_036655895.1 Cloacibacillus sp.
CGCAGCCGTTTGAGGCGCGCGCAGAGCGCGGCTTTGGCGCGAACCGCACGGCGAGGCCTGCGGCGCAGCGCGAAGAGCGCTTCATCGAAGGCGGCCGCGAACAACGTCCGCAGCGCGCGGAAGGCGCAAGGCCCTATCGCGGCAACGACGGCAGACCGCAGCGCGCGGAAGGCGCACGGCCGTACCGCAGCAACGACGGCAGACCGCAGCGTCAGGACGGCGCAAGGCCGTACCGCAGCAACGACGACAGGCCGCAGCGCGCGGACGGCGCAAGGCCATACCGCAACAACGACGACAGGCCGCAGCGTCAGGACGGCGCAAAGCCGTACCGCAGCAACGACGACAGGTCGCAGCGTCAGGACGGCGCAAGGCCGTACCGCAGCAACGACGACAGACCGCAGCGTCAGGACGGCGCAAAGCCGTACCGCGCTGGCGACAAGCCGGCCTACGGCAAAAAGTTCGGCGCGCCGAGGAACGAAGAACGCTCCTTTGGCGAAAGAGGCGGCTCAAAGCCGCAGCGCGCGGACGAGAGGCCGGCCTCAGGCAAAAAGTTCGGAAAGCAGGGCGCGCCGGGGAAGCCTTCGGGCGCGGGCCGTCCAGCTAAGGGACACAGCGGCGCGAAACCGTCCGCCTTCGGCAAGTTCTACGGCTCGGACAAGCGCGGCAACAAAAAGGGCAAATAACTATTTCGGAGGAACCAGATGAGATTTTTACTGCTTCTGCTGTTGGGGACCCTCATATTCGGCTTCGCCTTCCCGGCGATGCTACTTATGATGGCGCTTATAGGGTTTTTACTCTTTGCCCTGATAATATACAAATTTCTGCGCGGCTCTTCGTCCTTCACCGTCTACACGAACCGCGACTTCAGGCGGGAGCCTGGGGCGGACGGAGAACGGCGCGAGGTTTCCGGCGGCCGCAGGACGGTCTATACCGAGGATGATCCCGAGGTCGTAGCGTCCAGCCGCAGAAGGGACCCCTCCGTTGAAAACACCGCAACGGATGAGGACGAGATGGAAGAAAGCTGCGAGATAGTGGAACTGCCCGCAACCGCCCTAAGAAAAGACGACGGTGCAAAAGAGGCTGAGGCAAAAAACGATAACGCCTAAAAACTAAAAACTTTCCGCACGCAGTGTGTGCGGACTAAAACGGGAAGGAGCGCAGCAACGGACGCCCCTTCCCGCTATTTTTTATAGTCTTGCACGCGGTCTATCGCAGTCAGGCCTTTTTTGAGGCAAGCACATGTTCTATGACCTCCATGCCGCGCAGGACGAGCGCTTTATCCGCCTGGCTTCCCATGTGCCCTATGCGGAAGACCTTTCCGGCAAGCGCTCCGTAGCTGCCGCCGACGGCAAGCCCCTCAACGCGGAGGGCCGCGTCAAATTCAGGCCAGCTCCATCCGTCTGGCACCATGATCGCGGTGACGGTGGGGGAGGCAAGCTCCTCCTTCGCCGCGTACAGCGAAAGCCCGAGCTGGCGCGCGCGGAGGCGGCATAGGGCGGCTGCCTCTTCGTGACGCTTGAAGGAGTTTTCTAGCCCTTCCTCTAGCACGCTCTTTAACGCTAGGTTCAGCGCCTTGTTCGCGTGCCAGTTGTGCGTGTAGGGCGTAGCCTTCATTTCAAGCGCGCCGCGCCACGGAAGTATCGCGTCGTAGCCCGCGTAGTTCACCTCTTCTGCACGCTTCCACGCTTTATCGCTTACGGTGAGCGCGCAGATGTCCGGCAGCAGCGAAAGGCACTTCTGGCTCCCCAGCAGCCCGAGGTCGATGCCCCATTCGTCGACGCGGACGTCTGTGCCTATTGCGCTTGCCACGAAGTCGACGATAAAGAGCGCGCCGCTTTCTGCCGCCACCGGCGCTATTTCGCCTATCGGGTTCAGCAGCCCGCTTGGCGTTTCGCAGTGTACGGCGGTGATGATGTCTGGGCGAAATTCGGCTATTTTGTCGCGCAGCGCGGAGGCGGTCACGAAATCCCCGTCAGGCGCTTCGAGATAGTCCGCTGTGACGCCTATCGCCTCCGCCATCTCGCCGAAGCCGTGTCCAAAGAGGCCGTTTGATACGGCAAGCACGCGGCTGCCTGGTGCGGCCACGCTTTTGAGCGCGCCCCAAAGCACGGACATGGCCTCGCCCGAGCCTATTACGACGTCGTTTTTAGTTTTCAGTGTCTTTTGAAGAAGCGAAACGTTTTCGGAAAGCAGAGCAAAGAAATCCTCTTCAAGGTCCGCGCTGCCGAAGTCCGTCAGATAGACCTCGCGGTATTTAAGAGGCACCGAAGAGGGGCCGGGCACCAACGGTATTTTGTAGGTCTCCATCAATTTCATCCTCCTTATGGCAGCGCCCGTTTAAGGCAGCGGCCATTACATATTCTGCAATATTGGGCTGAGCTATTTGTTTTCGCGCGGCCTGTGCATACTAAAAAAGCGCCGGATAAGCTCCGGCACTTTGATTTTTGGATTTGTAACTTTAAACGAGCTGATCCAGATATTGCTGAACTGCCGCTTTGACCCTGTTTCCGTCAGCCTGGCCCTTCGCCGCCGCCATAGTCTTGCCCATCATTTTGCCCATGTCTTTCGGGCCGGATGCGCCGACTGTTTCGGCAACGGTTTTTACTATCTTTATCAGTTCCTCGTCCGAGAGCTGCGCCGGCTGGTATGCCTCAAGCACCGTGGCCTCCGCGAGCTCGCGTTCGGCACGGTCGAGCGCTCCGCCGTTTTTGTACATCTCCGCGGCTTCAAAGCGCTGCTTTAGTAGGCGGCGGACCAATACAAGTATATCGTCGTCCGTCAGCGGGTTGTCTTTTCCCTTTTCCACCTGCGCCAGTTGTTCGGCAGATTTCAGCATCCGCAGTACGGAGAGTGTCAGCTCGTCTTTTGCCTTCATAGCTGCAACCAGATCCTTTTGGATCCTTTCTCCTAGGTCAGACATTAATAATCCGCCCTCCTGCCTTTGTTTCGTGCCATCTCGGCCTTCTTACGTTTTTTGATTTCGCTGGGTTTTTCGTAATGTTCATGCTTCTTCGCTTCACGAAGCACGCCCACCTTCCGAAGCTCTCTTTTAAAACGTTTGAGTGCATCTTCGATCGACTCGTTGTCGCGTCTTGTTACGGTGGTCATCAACATTCCCCCCTTTCTCAGTCGGGGTAACACCAAAGCGAAACACCGCTTTTAAATCCGCCTGATGTCTTTCTAATTTATTACATCTATGTATTATGCGGTATCGAGTTATATTTTGTCAACAATCGAAGGCCGCACAATTCACCTAAATTATCTAAAATACTGACAGGATAATTTTTACTAGATGCGGCGATGCTGCCGCCTTCGGAGGCGGCCTGTCCCGCGGACGGCATACCCTTTTTAAATTATTGAGACTTCGTCTGTTTGTGCGCAGTCTTCCGGCGCATCCTCCGTCGCCAGCCCTTCGTGCGAATATTTGACTGGGATAAGCGTCGTCTCTTCGTTTATTTTCGCAAAGGCGCGCCCTGTGACGCGTATATAATTTCTCGTGAGGCCGCGCACGACGCCGCCGGCGTTTTCTTCCACAAGTATGACGGCCTCTTGTCCGGCATGACGCAGGCAGAAGTTTTTGTGCAGAGCCTCCGCCGCGCAAAGCGCCTCGTCCACGCGCGGACGGACCGACGCCGCGCAAAGCTGAGGCATTGCGGCGGCTGGTGTGCCTTCGCGCGGTGAATAGGGAAAGACGTGCACCTTGCCGAAAGCCGTAGCCTTCACAAAAGAGAGGCTCTCTTTGAAGGCCGCGTCGTCCTCCGTGGGAAAGCCCACCATGAGGTCGGTGCTCACGTGAAGCTCAGAGCCAAGCGCCGCCCGCGCCCTTGTTACGACCGCCGCGTATTGTTGCTGCGTGTAGCCGCGTTTCATCGCGGAAAGCACGCCGTCGTCCCCCGACTGCAGCGGCATGTGTAGGTGTGGGCAGAATGTCGGCGTTTCGGCAAGCGCCTCAAGCAGCCGCTCGTCCACAGCGAAAGGCTCTATAGAGCCAAAGCGCAGCCGTTTGAGCGAAGGCAGCGACCCTATAGCGCGCACCAGCTCCGGCAGCCTGTCGTAAAGGCCGAGATGCACGCCGGTCAGCACGATCTCAGGGCAGCCCGCCTCCGTTATGCGGCGCGCCTCCGCGACGGCCGCGCCGAAGGGCCTCGATACGGGCCTTCCTCGCACATACGGCACGATGCAGTAGGCGCAGTAATGGCTGCACCCGTCCTGCACCTTGAGGAACGCGCGCGAATGAAGCCGGGGCCTGTCCAGCGAAAGCGCGTCCCAACTGTTTTCTTCTTCTATATTGGCGTCTATTCTGATAGAAGGCGCCGCTCCGTTAAAGCGCGCCGCTATCATCTCGGGCAGAAGGTGCTTTAGCCTGTTGCCCGCCACGATGTCTATCCCAAGCGCCGCTCGCTCCTCCTCCGTGACCTTCTGCGCGTAGCAGCCGCAGGCGGCGATTACGGCATTCGGGTTTTCGCGCCGCGCGCGGCGGATGAGCTTGCGGCACTTTCTGTCGGCGACAGCCGTGATAGTGCATGTGACGATGACCGCGATGTCCGGCGCTTCGTCGCGCCAGACGGCCCCCTCCGCCTCAAGCGCGGCCGCTATCGACTCTCCCTCGTACTGGTTCGTGCGGCAGCCCTGTATATGTACTGTAAAAAATTTCCCTGCGAGTCTTTTCATAAAATCTCCCGTATTATTCATAAGATGTGCACCTATAAGTTTATCATCACAACGGCACTGGAGACAAACGAAAAAGCGCGCGGCGCGCAAATCATTTATTTTCGCCCGCTTTGCCGCGAAAAAGGCGCTGGAACATTTTTTGTAAAAAAGCATCGCAAGAATGCTCATAAATCTCATCACTTATGGTATATTATCTTAAATGTCCGTCCCGCTTCGCGAGCGCGTCGTTTGTGCGCTGTGTCCGCGAAGAATTTTTTTCGGGCGCGGCGTCGTTATAGAACCTGCATAAAAAATTCATTGACAATTATGGCGTCACTGCCTAAACGTTAGGAAAATATGGGAGGTAATAGCAATGGTATCGAAAACTATGGTAACCCTAGACGGCAACGAAGGCGCGGCGCACGTAGCGCACGCCGTAAACGAAGTTATATCTATCTATCCCATCACCCCGTCGTCGCCCATGGGAGAATGGTCGGATCAGTGGTCGGCAGAAAACCGTCCGAACATCTGGGGCACAGTGCCGCTCGTAGAAGAGATGCAGAGCGAAGCGGGCGCCGCAGGCGCCTACCACGGAGCGCTCCAGGCGGGAGCCCTCTGCACAACCTTCACCGCGTCCCAGGGCCTACTCCTCATGATCCCCAACATGTACAAAATAGCGGGCGAACTTACAAGCACAGTAATGCACGTAACGGCAAGAAGCCTCGCCACCCACGCCCTCTCCATCTTCGGAGACCACTCAGACGTAATGGCCGTCCGCAACACAGGCTGGGCAATGCTCGCCTCCGCCACAGTCCAGGAATCAATGGACAACGCCCTAATAGCTCAAATGGCAACCCTCGAAGGAAAAGTGCCAGTCCTTCATTTCTTCGACGGCTTCCGCACCAGCCACGAAGAAATGAAAA
>JAVVPF010000066.1 GCA_036655895.1 Cloacibacillus sp.
TTATGTATGATGAACTGAAAGAATTGAAAAAACAAACAAAAGAACTCGCATCCTTTAATAGTGAAATCGCCTACGCGATAGGCGCGCAAATCGATGAAAAACTGGCGCAGAACTTTAAGCCTACTCTTGATGAACTGCTGATTGCAATAAAGGAGCTTAACAACGCGGGTGCCTCCTCCATTGCCGAAACGATGAACAACAGCATGGGAAGCGAGCTTGCCTCCTTTGGGAGTTCAATAAAAGAGGCCGGGGCTACTCTTCAGGAGAATTCAACGCATACACAGCTCCTTCTAGCGGAGATGGAGAAAACATTAGGAGGCGTCACGCAAAAAATTTCAGATGTTCTTCTCTCCGCGGCTCAGTCTCAGGATAATTCTTCTTCCTCCATAAAAGCAAATACTGAGTTCATGATAGCGGCGCTGAAGTCTGCTGTCTCTGAGATGCAGACCTCGTTATCTTCATCGATGAAAGAAATGACGAGCGTTATCGGAGCAAATTTTTCGGATTCTGCAAAAATGCTCAACGAGATTTTGGAAAAGCAGGCGCGTGAACAAAGTGCGGGTTCTTCGCAGGTGCTGGAGCAAATACGGTTAATGACGTCGTCGCTCGAAGAGTCTTTCTCTCTACTGACGTCCAGGTTCGAGACATCTCAGGATGCCTCGGCGGAGAAGATCTCGCAGTTGCTTGCCTCTGTCACAGAGAATATCAGTGTTATTTCTGAGCGTCTTAAGCACCAAAGCCAGACGACAAATGATAGTATGATACAGCTTACAGACGACCTTTCAAATACAATACTCCGCGTTACGACCAGTTTTGAAGATGTCTATTCTTCCAATAATAAAGAGATGCAGGAATCTATGGAAAGTTTCAGCAGTCTTATTAAAAACAGCAGCGACATGATTGAGTCGGCCTCGGAAACCGCCGATAAGTTCAAAGGCGCAGCCTCAATCATCGCCCAAAGCAGCGAGCGCTTGAAGAGCGTAAACGAACTATCTAGCAAATTTCAGCAGATATTCCAGGAGCAGGTAAAAGAGGTCCTAGCCTCGGTGGATGCTCATGGAAAAATGTCAAGTCAAAATCTGGAGCTTTTGAGATCGCTCTATGCCTCGATGAAATCAAACGTCGATGCCTACGGAGCCAGTATGAAAACGCTTCAAACGGATATTGACGGTGTTTTTGCCGCGCTTTCCGACAGAGTGAAGGAGTACAGTCTGACGGTGAGTGATACTCTGCATGGCCAGCTTCAGGTCTTTGATTCTGACATAGGTACCGCTATGGGAAGCATCGGCGCCGGCGTTGATGAAATAAAAGGCGCCGTTGAGGAAATAAACGACGCCGTCGGTAATCTAGCCCATGAGCTTCAAAAAATTAAGAGGCAGTAGATTGGGCAATGAGAAAAAGAATCTATAAACATGTTTCCGGCTCAGATGAAGATTGTTTTACAATTAGTATCAGTGACCTAATGGCAGGGCTTCTCAGCATTTTTATTCTTGTTCTCATCGCCTTTGCTTTAAACTTTAAAGCACATAACGACAAACTGATTAGCAACCAGGAGATACGTACCCAGATGCTTGAGAGAATAGACAGGGAGCTAAAGGGACAAAATATCCTTAGTATTGAGGTTAAAAAGGATATAGGCGTTATAAATTTTCCAAGCACCTCGTTATTTACAAAGGGAAACGACAAACTCTCCCCACAAGGGCAGACTTTGATCAAAAAATTTACTATTATCCTGTACAAAGTATTAAATGATGAAAATTATAAGGGCAAAGTTGAAACTGTTTTCATAGAGGGGCATACGGACGGCGACAATTATGCGACGCAGCTTGAGCGCATTGGGCGTGACAACTGGTGGCTTTCAACCCAGCGCGCTATCGCCACCTGGAAACTGATGAAGGCTACGAAAAAAGAGGTGGAGTCGGAGCTGAAAAACAGCAGCGGACAGCCCCTTTTTTCCTGCAGTGGTTATGCCGATACGAGACCTCTTGCAGTTGAGACGCAGGGCGGCAAGCAGGTTCAAGAGGCGGCAAAAGAGAGAAACCGCCGTATTGCTTTCCGCATCACTATGATGCCGCCGAAGGCCGAAGTATTCTCAACGGAAAACCCCGATATAAAAAACCAGGAAGATAAATGATGTTTGATAATCTGAAAGAACTTCTCAAAGTATCTTATCAAGCGCCAGGTGCTCCATGTTTTGTACCAGTACGGTCAAAAATAAAAGAGGCGTCCGTGGAGCTTGTGGAGCGTTTTGAGGAGGTAAAGCCTCTTTCTCCCACCAATATGAAGGAAATTTATTCTAGGTGTCTGCACGCTTGGCAGAGCGGAGATCACTCGCTTCTTCCATTTGCACAGACCAAATATATTCCGGGCGTGTTGTTTGTTGGAGAAAACATGGATTCTCCAATAAATAACACAAGTTTTACCAAATTCTTGCTAGACCTTATTATTAGCCGGAATAAATCTCGCAGGACAATACTCTCTCTCATAAAGTTTTATCTGACCCATTATAATAACAGAGTAGAAGGCATGAATCTGGTGAGGATGTATATCGATAATTATCTTAAGGATTGCGAGGATCCAAGCATGCGGATACGCTTCTGGCAGACTATTTCATTTATCTTTGATGTAAATGGTGCCAGACGTTTTGCTGAAGGACTGGGAGTTGCAGGTTCAGCGCGTCAATGTTTAATAAAACTTAAGTTTGACGATTCTATACGTTGGGGAGCGTTTATGTCGGTAGTCGTATCAAATTTTTATCTCTCCACATCAATCAGCGCCAGCAGAAAATTTGAAGAACTTGATGGCTTTGTTGCGCCCGATTATTCCAAGAACTCGGACTACAGCAAAGCGTTCCTTTCAGCAAGTGCTACCATCCTTATACCGTGGGCTGCAAATAATACGCAACAGGATCGTCTTCGCCAGTTTTACTTAAAGCATCTTGGCGACCCTCGCCTTCTTGGAACAAAACGATGGGATGGGGTGACAGCTGAAGCTAAAAAAATCTTCATCCAGTGGCTTGCAAAATTTGATCTCGAAACCTTCTTTGCAATCATTACCGGTTCATCTTATGACCAGGGATGGGAATATCGCATGAAATTCTGGGAGGCATATTTGCCCTATTTTGAAAATACATGGGTAGCCTTGGGGGCAGATGCAAGAAGACTTCTGCACTCCAAGCTCAATCGAAACGACGCAGATTCAATTCAGTATGCCGGATTAAGTGGAGTATCCACGGATCAGAGTATTTTTATGTTTGAAATGCGAGGATTTCTTTTTATTGAATGGAATACCTCGGGTGCTCTCAGAGTCTGGAAAAAAGCGGAAGCCCCTATAGAAATAGGAAAAAAATATTATACCGCATATTTCCGCAGCTGGGAGCCCTATTATAAACAGAGCCATTACAGTTATTCCCACTACAGCTGGCAGCAGAGTGTAAAAACCTGGATACAGCAGAATCTGGGAATAAGCCCGGCTAAAAGCTATAGATTTTAACAGGAGGACGACCAGATGGATTCTTATTCGATTTGGAATGTAGACGAAAATGGATATAGAACGGCTGAAAACAAACTGCCGGAGGCGCCAGGAACGCAAGCGCTCCTTCTTTCTTTATGGGATGAAGAAAAGGTCATTTGTAAAGGCGATGAGTTTATCATTCCACATAAAAACGCCTATATGCTTGACCGAGAAGAGTTGGAGACACTTAAACTGCCGGATGCTTATCCGTTTCGCTTCCACATCGACCTTAAAAACAATATTACCAGCCAGAATCTCGTATATAATATTTCATATTTTAGAGACGACGCAAACAAAATAGTCAATCCTGTTATTACAGGCAGCTTTATTAGAATAAATTCTGAAGAAGCCTACATTTTTATAAAAGATCAATATCTTCTTATAGACGAAGCGGCCCGCTTCAATAATTTAAAAGAGGAAGAAAAAAATCTTACGGCAAACCATCTTGCCTTTGCGCGTATCCATACCCTCTCATCTCATTCTTCCTGCAAGTTTGACGAAACCTATAAAGACCTGCATGTACTTCATCCGAAGCAATTCTCTGTACGGCTTAAGATGGAGGACGATTCTCTTATTATAGAACCCGTCATAGAAGCCACAGACGAGGTAACCTCCGAGTTTGCTTCTCAAGCCACGTCAGGACTGAACGACCATATCTTCCGGGGAAGACGAATGCAGAATGTAATAAAAACGTCGCCACAGACGAGGGTGGTGATAGATGATGAGCAAAAAAAAGCTGTCGAAAAACTCGCTGCGTCACGGAAAATGAGCGGCCAGAAAAAGCGTGAGTTTCTACAGGCGCCTGAGATGGTGCTTGCGACGGAAATATTTTCTCTTGATGATTTCAGCGAAAGAGTGCGGGAAATTGGAGAGTATAAACCAAGGGTATTCCCTTTTATAAGTCTCCTCAAAGAAAGCTGGCTTCCGCCGGAATGCGGACTGCTTTTGGACGATGTGCGTATCCAGATAAAGCCTAAGGACGCAGCTGAAGTCAGGGATATAATAAAGGCCGCCATTCAAAAGGGCGAGCCTACTATAACCTATGAAGGTCATGCCATACCTGCATCAGAGGAAACTCAAAAGGCAGTGGAAATGATCATTCCGGCGGAGCCAGATGAGACTTCAAGGGCCGTTTCAATAAGAATCGAAAAGGCGAAAAAGAATAACACGCTTTCGCCTTTGATATATGACAATATTGAAGAGCTGGATTACAGTGCTGGGAAATTAGGAGAAGCCCGTGCCGAGGATATGGTAATATTGGAAATACCCTTAAGCTTGAAACGTCAAATGAAACTTCTCCAACATCAGTGCGAGGGGCTTAAATGGCTGGAGAGCCTATGGACACGCGGATTTGTCAAAGGTGCGCTTTTGGCGGACGATATGGGGCTTGGTAAAACGCTGCAAGGTTTCTGCTTCCTTGCTTGGCTTAAAGAGAAGATGAACGCGGGAACGCTTGAAAAGAAAAGGTTTCTCATAACGGCTCCTGTCGCGCTTCTTGACAACTGGAACTCCGAGTATCATCGGTTCTTTGATACTAACCTTTTTGGAGAACCAGAGGTGATGCAGGGACCTAGTTTAAAATACTATATCAAGAATGGGCGCATTGATTTCACTAATATTCCAGAGGATGCGCTTGTTCTGACCACCTATGAAACGCTACGGAATTATGCGCTTTACTTTGCTACAGTACAATGGGCGGTTATTGTGCTTGACGAGGCCCAAAAAATAAAAAATCCTACCATTAGGTTATCTTCGGCAGTAAAAGCCATGAAATATGATTTTGGGCTGTGTATGACAGGTACTCCGGTTGAAAACAGTTGGATGGACCTATGGAACATAATGGATTTTGCCAATCCCGGACGCCTGCTGTCTCTTAAGGAGTTCAACGCGCAGTTCTGCCGTCCGCTCGCGTATCCAGAGACTTCAGCAGAGGAGCTGGGCGAAAAGCTAAAAGATAAAATAAAAGACCTTATGCTACGTCGGCTCAAAAGCGAAACTATTGAAGGTCTGCCTCGCAAAGAAATAGTTCTCCATAAATGTGAAATGAGCGACCAGCAGC
>JAVVPF010000067.1:0-260 GCA_036655895.1 Cloacibacillus sp.
TCTGCTGCTTTTTTTATTGAGTCTGTAACAGAGGTATGGTAAACCTACACGAGCGACCAAAAGGTGACGCGGTGATTGCTTTTTTATCTTGCCGTCAAAAGATATTATTTCATTGCGCTGCCGATGAAGTCGAATATCTCAAGCGTGTCGTCGCGGTTTTCGGCGTCGGCCAGATACTGCGCGGATATGCCTAGGTTGATGGCGAGAAAAAAACGCGCCTTTTGGCGCAGCCTGTGCGCCGTCTGCTTGCTTGCTTTGCG
>JAVVPF010000067.1:270-5524 GCA_036655895.1 Cloacibacillus sp.
GTCGGATGATTCGTAGGCGGCGAGCACTTCGGCTACGTCGTCTATCAGCGAGTTGAATTCTTTGCGAAACGGCTCCGACCATAGCGCGAGGTTTGACAGATCAAGCAGCAGCCGGAATATATAAGTAGTGTTCCTCATGCTCTCCTTCGCGTGCGCGAAGAGGAAGCTGTTGTTTTTTTCTTCGGGAGAAGGCGCGCTCAGCCGCAGCGTCAGCTCCTTTAAATAACTTTCTTTAACGCTTTTTATTACGGCAAGAAATAGCCCCTCTTTGTTTTCATAATAATAATTTAAATGGCTCAGCGCGACGCCTGCGCGTTTTGCAATGTCGCGCATTGAGACGTTCGCGTAGCCCGCCTGCGAAATCAGCGTCACTGCGGCGGAAAGTATCTTGGCCGCGGTATCAGGTTCATCTTTTTTTGAGAGCATGGGTGCGTCCTTTCTGCTTATAAAACTTTATTGATGATTAATGTCGTCCCTGATTCCGTTATTGACACGGAACTTTTTTAGAATATAATTTGTTTGTACGTCCGTACAAATATTATACAATAAAATTGCGGGTTTGCACTTTTGACTTTTGAAATATGCGGCGGGATAATTTAAGAAATATGCGGTCCTTGCGGAAGGAGCATTTTAGAGTGAAGGTATCTGAAATATTCAGGGGAAAATATTTGATCGCGGCGGTCTCTATTGTAATAGTCGTACTTTCGTCAATGGCTATATATGTGAAGCAGCACCCGCAGGAACAGCACGTCAAAGCTTCCGGCACGGTGGAGGTGACGCAGGTGCAGCTTGCGCCGCTTGCCGGCGGCCGTATCATGGAGCTGGCCGTCAAAGAGGCCGACCATGTGAAGAAGGGGCAGTTCATCGCGCGGATGTCGCTTGACGGCGCGGACTACGAGGTGAAGATGGCCGAAGCTGCGCTTGCCGCGGCTAAGGCGCAGCTTGACGAGCTGCAAAACGGTTTCCGCCGGGAGGATGTAGCGAAGGCGGCAAGCGAAGTTGCGCTGCGTTCGGCTCAAAGCTCTCAGGCCCAACGCGACGCGAAGCGCTTTGCCTCTCTTGCGGCTGACGGAGTGGTGGCCGTGCGAGACGCTGAGCTGTATTCCGAAGCGGCGAAGACCGCGGCAAGCGCGCTTGCGATCGCGCAGGAGCAGCTGCGGCTTTTGAAAAATGGTATGCGCCCGGAACAGATAGCGGCGGCTGCGGCAAACGTAGCTCGCATGGAGTCCGCTGTGCTGAAGGCAAAGACGCAGGTCGGCTACAAGGAATTTTACGCGCCTGCGGACGGCGTGGTGCTTACGAAAAATTATCAGCCGGGCGACGTAATCACGGCTGGCGCGGCTATCGCCACTATCGGCGATATGAACGACTGCTGGGTGAAGCTCTATATACCGTCCACGCAGCTTGGGCGCGTGAAGCTTGGCCAGAGGTGCAGCGTCTTTGTCGATCCGTTCCCGAAGAAGGCTTTTGACGCAGTTGTGACGGAGGTCAACCAGCAGGCTGAGTTCAATCCGCGTATGTCGCTGACGCAGGACGAACGCGCTAATATGGTCTTTTGGATAAAGGTATCCATAAAAAATCCCGAGGGCGTCGTGAAGCCCGGAATGCCGGCGGACGTAACGCTGCTATGACGACCGAGGCGCCAAAATGCAGCCTCTCATACAGCGGCGTCGTGAAGAACTTCGGCGACGTGCGCGCGCTGCGCGGCGTGGACCTTGAGATACGCAAGGGCGAGATATTTGGCTTCATAGGGCCGGACGGCGCGGGAAAGTCCACAATGATGCGCATAGCGATGGGCATCATCAACCCCACGCAGGGAGAGTGCGCGCTGCTTGGCGCGGACGACCGCAGGCGCACGCGCGTCTTTGCGGGCTACGTGCCGCAGCTTTTCAGCCTCTATATCAACATGAGCGTCATGGAGAACATACACCTTTTCGGCTCGCTCTACGGCAAGCCGCGGCACGAGGTGGAGGAGCGCGCGGAATATATCCTGTCGCGCGTAGGGCTTTGGGGCTTTAAGGACCGCTTTGCCGGCAACCTCTCAGGAGGCATGAAGCAGAAGCTGGCTCTTGCCATCGGCCTGCTCAACACGCCGGAGATACTTCTTCTTGACGAGCCGACGACGGGAGTCGACCCTGTGGCGCGCCGCGAGTTCTGGTCGCTCTTATATCAGTTCAACCACGAGGGGCTCACCATAGTCGTAAGCACGCCCTACATGGACGAGGCGGAGCTGTGTACGCGCAAGATGTTCCTCAACCACGGCAGGATATTGGACGTAGGGACGACCGACGAGCTGCTTTCGCGCTATCCCTATAAGCTGCTCTGTCTTGAACTGAACAGCAGGACGGCCTTTGACTGGCTTGCTAAATGCGCGCACGTCATCGAGGCTAATATGTTCGGCTCCGTCTACCATATAGTGACGGACGATCCGGAGGCCGCGAAAAGCTCCATCCTCACGGCGCTTGCCGCGCATCACGACGAAAGCGCCGCCATCTACGCAATAGAACCGAGCCTTGGCGACCTCTTCGTCGCCTTCGCGGGGAAGGAGGATTGAGATGCCTCCCGTTGTAGTGGATATAGAACATCTTACGAAAAAATTTGGAAATTTTACGGCGGTCGACGACATCAGCATGAAGATAGAGGAGGGCGAGGTCTACGGCTTTCTGGGGCCGAACGGCGCCGGCAAATCGACTACTATACGGATGCTCTGCGGGCTACTTGCGCCAACATCTGGGCACGGCCTCATTCTTGGGCTGGACCTTGCGACGAACGGCCAGAAACTTAAGGAAAACATCGGCTATATGTCACAAAAGTTCTCGCTCTACCCGGAGCTTTCCGTACTTGAGAACCTCAATCTCTATTCCGGCCTCTACGGGCTTACCGGGGCGCTTAAGAAAAAACGCATCGACGAGATGATAGCGCTTGCCGGACTTGTCGGCCGCGAGGACGAGCTGACAGGCTCTCTCTCCGGAGGCTGGAGGCAGAGGCTCGCGCTTGGCTGTTCCATCCTGCACAAGCCAAAGATACTTTTTCTTGACGAAGCGACGAGCGGCGTCGACCCGAAGGCGCGCCTGATGTTCTGGGACGTCATCTACGACCTCGCGGCCGGAGGCTGCACCATCATGGTGACGACGCACTTCATGGACGAGGCGGAACACTGCAACAAAGTGGCCTTCATCTATTACGGAAAGCTTATCGCAAACGATTCTCCTGAGAATTTAAAGCGCATGATACCAGGCACTCTCTACGAAATATCTGCGGAACGCCCGCTTGAGATGCTTTCACAGATAGAGGCTGGCAAGGCCGGGCCGGTAATTGATTCATACTTCTTCGGCGACAAGGTCCACGTGCTTGCCGCGAAGGACCACGCGGTGGAGCCGACCGGCATCTTTACTGGCTGCCGCATAAAACGTATAGAACAGTCGATGGAGGACGTATTCGTCTATCTTGTAAAATCACACGCAAGCGACGAGCTTGGCGGCGGCCGCATCTCAGGCATAGGAAGCGCCACAGCCGGCGCGCAGAAAAAAGAGGGGACAAAATGAACTGGGAACGCCTTAGGGCCCTCATCGTAAAAGAATTTATACAGCTTTTCCGCGACAGGATAACTCTTGCCATCGTCATATTCATGCCGCTTGCGCAGCTCCTAATCTTCGGATTTGCCATAAACACCGACATCAAACATCTGAACACGGTCATCTTCGACCAGTCGCGCACGCAGGAGAGCAGGCAAATGATAGACAGCCTCGTCTACAGCAACTACTTCGATGTGACGAAATTTGCAGAGAGCATAAAAGCCGTGGACTACGCGGTGGAATCGGGCGCCGCTAAGGTCGGTATAGTCATCCCTCCAGACTACGCCTCGCAGATACGCGGCGGCAGGCAGACGAGCGTGCAGGTGATAATCGACGCTACGGACAACCTGAGCGCGTCGTCCGCGCTGAACGCCGCGCAGACGATAGGGCTGCTGTCTTCGCAGCAGATACTTGCCAGCAAATTTGCGCGTCTTGGGATGAAGATACCGGGGCAGGCGATAGACATGCGCATAAGGCTCTGGTACAACCCGGACTTTATCACCTCGTGGTACATCGTGCCTGGCATCATGGGGATGCTGCTTACGATAACGCTCATTTCAATGATGTCGATGGCGATAGTGCGCGAAAGCGAACAGGGAACGCTAGAGCAGCTGCTCGTCACGCCGATGAAGATATGGGAGCTGCTGCTGTCGAAGATAATCCCATATATTCTCGTGGGCTACGTGCAGGTCTATATTTCCATCGTAGTTGGGATATTTGTCTTCAACATGCCGTTTTTAGGCAGCATAACGCTCTTTTACGTGCTCACCTTTTTCTATGTCGTGGCGAACCTTTCACTTGGGATAATGATCTCGTGCTTCGCGCAGAACCAGATGCAGGCGCTCCAGATGTCGGTATTCATCATACTGCCCAGCGTGCTGCTTTCGGGCTTTGTCTTCCCGCTTGAGGCTATGCCCGCAGGCTTTCGCTATCTTGGGCAATGTTTGCCTATAACCTACTACATAAGCCTTTCGCGCCAGATAATCCTAAAGGGCGGCGGGATGGAGTTTGTATGGAAAGACACGCTGGCGCTTGTCGTATATATTGCGATAATGTTTACGGCCTCCATACAGCTGTTTAAAAAACGTTTCGTGCCATAAGCCGAAACAACGAAGGATAAATAGACAGAGCATCTTTTAGAGTGATTATTATGGGGGAATCCAGATCATGTCGATGAAAAAATTTATGACGGCTCTTATTCTGCTTGCGGCTTGCGCCTCAGGCGCCTTCGCGCAGGACGACGCGCCGCTTGCCGCGCTTCTTTTGCGCGCCGCCTCCGACAATCCGCAGATAGCGGCCTCAAAGCAGCGCACCGCCGCAGCAGAGGCGCAGATAATAGAGGCGAACGCGAAGATGCTGCCTAAAGTAAACGTAGGTACCGGCGCGCTTTGGCAGAGGGACGGCCTTTCTCAGAAACTTCCGGACGAGATGTCGTTTCTTGGAGTATTCAACCTGCCTGTCGGCTACCGCAACACCTATGCCGCGGCCGTCGCGCTCACCCAGGTGATCTATTCCGGCGGCACGCTGCCCGCCCAGAAAGAGGCGGCGAAGCTTTCGCGCGATTCGCTCACAGCGCAGGAGATACGCACTCAGGAGAGCGTATCTAACGCCGTGCGGCGCGCCTACTACGGCCTTCGCCGCGCGCAGGCGAAGGAGCTCGTAGCGCGTGACGCAGTTAC
>JAVVPF010000068.1 GCA_036655895.1 Cloacibacillus sp.
CCGGGACGGGCAAAACCTTTGTCGTGCTCGATTGGGTGCTGCGCATGGCGGCGGGCGTGGAAACGTGGGCGGGGCTCCGGGTGCGGCCTGGCGGCGTGATATACCTTGCCGGAGAAGGTCATTATGGGCTCAAGGCCCGCATTGCTGGCTGGAAACAGTATCACAAAGTCGAGCATCTTAACGCCTGGGTCTCCGGCGGCGCCTGCGACCTCAACACCCCGGAGGGGCTTGCGAAGACGATATCCGAGATTCGCGCGCTTGAGGCGGAAAACGTCGCGGTAATCGTCGTGGACACCCTGCACCGCTTTTTGATCGGCGACGAAAACAAAGCGACAGACACGAAAACGATGCTTGACGCCTGCAGCGCCCTATCTCATACCTTTGACTGTTCGGTGATTCTTGTGCATCACACGGGGGTAAACCAGGAGGCGAAAGGCCGGGCGCGCGGAAGCTCGGCATGGCGCGGCGCGCTGGACAATCAGATACTCGTGACGAGCTCCGGCGACAACATCAAGCTGGAACAGGTTAAGCAAAAGGACAGCGAGCTTGCGGACTCAATATATTTGGAGCGCATCCCAGCCCACCTGCCAGGCTGGTTCGACGAGGACGGCGAGCCGGTATCAACGATCGTGCTCGAGCCGGACGAACACGGGGGCGAAAAAGAGATAAAAGCATTGTCAAAAAACTCCCAACGAGCCTTACAGGCATATCGCGAGGCGGCCGAAAAAGTTGGACTTCTAGATGAGCATGGCGAATTTGCAGGCGTCCAATTAGAAGAATGGCGGAAAACCTTCTATAAAAACCACAAAGGAAAATCTCAAAGGCAAGATTTTAACAAAGCAATAAAAGATTTGACAGAAAAGGGGGATTTAATAAAAACAAACGATATATTCCAAATGTCAGAGGATTATGAACTTGAAAAGGTACATATTAAAAAAAAGTTGCAAAATATTGCGTCGCAACCGTCGCAACAATAATAAACATTAAAATATACTGTGATACCAACAACTTTTTGATAGCGTCGCAAAAAAATAACGACGGTCACGACGGTAAAAACGACGATTGACCCATTTTTAACAAGCGTCGCTACCGTCGCGCTACTCTTTAGAGTAGCGACGGTGCGACGCAAAAGGGCGACGGTTTGAAAGTTCAAAAAAAAGGAGACTACAAAAATGAATAGCGATGATGCTTTTGAAAGAATATGTCCAATATTTTTAGCGGCAATAACAATCGCAAAAATGTGTGATACAAAAAATATGCAAATAAAAGATTCGATACGGGATGAAGACTCAAACTTTAAGCAGGGAATATTTTCATTAATTCAACTAGAGACAGGTAAAAATGGCGATAGAGTCGTCTCTCACGATCCTACTTGTCAGGCTGGATGCTGTGCGATGTGGCAATGGGATGATAAAAAAAACGACGAAGGTCATTGCGGGCTCACGCATGGAAGTAATAAATAACTGTCGATGCGGCAATGAATTAGTCTCTGTAATAGAAACGGTCGAATGCACGCAAATCTATTGCACAAAATGCGGTCACTCTACAAAGCGCCGTGATAGAGCCTGCGCCGTGAAAGTCTGGAATGCACGATATGAAAGGAAGAGGACATGATGAAACGTTACGACGTAACAGATAAGCAGCTTGAAGCATTGAAAAAATTGATTGAACAGTACGAAGAATTGTCAGATTATTTTAATGTGGAAACGCTAGCTGAAGATGAATTAGCGAGCATTGAAAAAGATCTTGCAGAGCTTAATCGTGATATGAAATTTCTTGTTGAAGATATAGAATCACAGGAGATTGAGCAAATATCAACACGTCAAAAATATTTTTCAAATTTTGCATAGGAGTTGAATAACATTGCCTAAGAAAGTGAGCATGGTCCCTAAAAAAGTATCGCAAATAGAGGACGTCCTTTGTTTGTTTGCTGATTATTGTCCTACGGGGCTGGCTTGCTTTTTTGGAGATGAAGAATTTCCTGACACGGAAGAGCTGGCGGCAATGGCATTGGCGAGGTATGCGCCGGCGGAAGACGTCGGCCCGGTTGATGGCGGCAAGGGCACGCCGCAACAGCAGATTATTATTGAAGCCAGTGAAAATATCAAGAATGTGGTCGCGGCCGCAGGCGGACTTGAAACTGTGCAAAAAGTGTTCATGCTTTTCGAGGCAGAGATGCTGGAGAACGCGAAGCTGCTCCGAGAGATGAATTATATCGGGCGCAGCTTCCGTTATCCGTCGGTCGAAGTGTTCGCTTATAAACACCATCTCACAGAGAAACAATTCTACCGCAAACGTAAAAAAGCGTTGAAAGAAATAGCATGGGAGATTTACAGGCGATGGAGGTTGTCCGAAAAAGTGTCCGAAATTATGTCCTAAAAAACGTCCGAAAAAGTGTCCGAAAAAACGTCCGAAATAATGGCATAGATTTTATCGAAAAAGGGCGATATTATATCAGCATCAAGTTCGCGCGTCCGCAGGGGAAACCTTGCGGATGTTTATTGTTGGGAGTGGTGACAGTATGGCACGGCGTGATTTCTACACATCGGCGGCGTGGCAGCGCTGCCGGGACGGCTACATCAAGTCGGTGCATGGATTGTGCGAGCGCTGCGGCAAGCCAGGCTATATCGTCCACCACAAGGAGCACATCACAGACAGCAACGAGGACAACCCGGAGATCACGCTCAATTGGGCGAATCTTGAGTACCTCTGTCTTGATTGCCACAATAGAGAACATTTCGCCGCATCGCCAGTGCGTAACGACGTGACGTTCGACGCCTCGGGGCAGCTGGTACCGCGATAGGTTATTGCTACATCGTTGCATATCCCCCCCATCAACTGAAAGTACCCTAAGCGGCTCCAGACCGGCGGCCTCCATTGGAAGAATACGCAGACCGCGCGCGTGAGCCCCCTACCTGAAAGGAGCGTGAAAAAATGGCTCAGACAAAAAACGCACGAATAAAAAAAGAACAAAAACGCCTCAGCAAAATTTTCGTTTCACGCTCCGAAAAGGAACGTGCGGCGATCGAAGCGCTTATTAAGCGCGCCGCCTATATGCGCGTGACGCTTGAAGACATGGAAGCGGATCTCGACGCAAACGGATTCGTCGAGATGTTTACGCAGAGCGATAAACTGGAGCCTTACGAACGTGAGCGCCCCGTCGCCAGGCTCTACAACACCATGAATAAAAATTTTCAGGGCATTATGAAGCAGCTCACCGAATTTGTGGAAAAAGAGCCGGTGCGAGATGCAGGTGAGACGGATGGATTCGACGAATTTGTCAATGCCCGCGAATAACGGGCGGCATATACGGGACTATTACCGTCAGATCGCCGCCGGCGAGACGGTCGTCAGCGATAAAGTCCGCAGAGTTTATAAAGATCTGGTTCGCGCGCTTGGCGACGACTTTGGCGAATGGACCTTTGACGAAGCCAAGGCTGAACATCCGATCGCGTTTATAGAGAAATATTGCAAACACAGCAAAGGCAAGCTCGGAGGCAAGCCGTTTGTGCTGGAACTCTGGCAGAAGGCCCTTGTCTCCGCGCTATTCGGATTCGTCAGTCGCTTTGACGGGACGCGTAAATGGTGGCGCGCAAAAACGGCAAGTCGGCTCTCGGTTCCGCGATCGCGCTCTACATGCTGCTGGCAGACGGCGAAAACGGACCGGAAATCGTCAGCGCCGCCACCAAGCGCGAGCAGGCAAAGATCATCTGGCTGGAATCAAAGCGCATGGTGAAAAAGTCGCCGGTGCTCTCTCGGCGTTGCCGCTGCCTTGTCGGAGAAATCGACTGCGACGCAAATGACGGCGTATTCAAGCCGTTGTCTTCGGAGTCTGGCACGCTCGACGGTCTAAACGTCCATTGCAGCCTTATCGACGAGCTTCACGCGATTGAGGACGGGAACCTCTACAATGTCATCATAGATGGCATGAGCGCCCGCGAGCAGCCGTTATCCATCATCGTAACGACGGCCGGCACGGTGCGCGAATCCATCTTTGATCAGAAATACGAAGAGGCTGAGCTTATAATCAAAGGCTATGACGATCCTGACGGCTATAAAGACGACCGCGTGCTGCCGATCATCTACGAGCTCGATGCCCGTTCGGAATGGACGAATGAAAGATGCTGGGTGAAAGCAAATCCCGGTCTCGGCACGATAAAAGAGCTGCGGACGCTGGCCGATAAGGTCGCCAAGGCAAAGAAAAACCCGCGGCTCGTTAAAAATCTCGTAACGAAAGACTTCAATATTCGTGAGACAACATCCGAAGCGTGGCTAACGTTTGAGCAGCTTAACAACCCGTCGATTTTTGACATTGCCGAATTAAAGCCTAGCTACGCCATTGGCGGTGCAGATTTATCGAGTACGACGGACCTGACTTGCGCAACACTAATGTTCATGGTTCCTGATGATCCTCAGATTTATGTGTTGCAGATGTACTGGATACCAGAAGATCTTTTAGAACGGCGCGAAAGCGAGGACCGCGTGCCTTATACACTTTGGAAAGAACAGGGCTGGCTGCGGACTTGCCCTGGCAACCAGATAGATTATAAGTATATCGTAGAGTGGTTTGTCGAAATGCAGAACGAACACGGGATATATTTATCGTTCTTCGGTTACGATGCATGGTCGGCGGTTTATTTCGTCCAGGATATGATAACCAATTTCGGCGATTATGGCATGGAAAAGGTAATTCAGGGCAAATATACCCTATCCGCGCCGATGAAGTCGCTGGGAGCCGACCTTGAGGCGAAAATAATCAATTACAACAATAACCCGATCCTTAAATGGTGTCTATCCAATACCTCGATAGACGTAGACAAGAACAACAATATACAGCCGTCGAAGGGCAAGAGTCAGATCCGACGCATCGACGGCGCGGCTTCGCTGCTTGACGCCTATGTGGCATTCAGCCGCCACCGCGAAGAATACTTAAATCTGATATGAGGTGATTTACATGATCAAATGGCTTACGAAAATCTTCAATCGCAGCCCTACCGCGGTGCGCTATGAGCTTATACAGGACAAGGGCAACGGCTATTATCAATGGGGCGGTGATCTATATAAATCCGATATAATCCGCAGCTGCATTCAGCCGCATATCTCGGCAATCGGAAAACTGGCGCCGGTGCATGTGAAGCCGGAAAAGGCCGCCGGCGATTACTTTTACATCAAAAAGGTGCTGCAGGAGCCTAATCCCTATATGCCAGGCTGTCTTCTGCAGGAAAAACTTGCCGCGCAGCTGACGCTTAACCGCAACGCCTTCGCCTATATCAACCGCGACGGAGGCGGCTACCCGATAGAGATATATCCGCTGCATGTGATGAACGCCGAGGCGTTATATGACAAGCGGGGCAATCTTTACCTGCGTATCATGCTGCGCAACGGCAAGCAGGTCACATATCCCTATGGCGATGTGATCCACCTGCGGCGCGATTTTTACGAGAATGACATCTTCGGCACATCAGGGCGAGAGACGCTTAGCTCGCTGATGGAGATCGTCGG
>JAVVPF010000069.1:0-248 GCA_036655895.1 Cloacibacillus sp.
GGTTCATGAGTTCCATATATCTTATAGCCTTCGGTGCGGCGCAGTTTCCGCTTGGCGTCTTTCTTGACAGCCGCGGCGCGCGTGCGACGCTTGCGCCGCTTTTGTTTTTTGCGGTGGCGGGCGCGCTCGTTTTTTCGCAGGCGCACGGCCTGGGCGCGCTTGTGATCTCACGCGCGCTCATCGGAATCGGGCTTTCCGGCAGCCTTATGGCCGCCTTCAAGGGGTACGCCGACAGGCTTCCGACCGCT
>JAVVPF010000069.1:258-5068 GCA_036655895.1 Cloacibacillus sp.
ACAGCCTGCAGTGCTTCATGGGCGGGCTGGGCGGCATGTGCGCGACGCGCCCTATGGCGGTAGCCTTCGGATTTTTTGGCTGGAGGCCGGTTTTTGTAGCTCTTGCTTTTTTCTGCCTTGCGATTTCTGCGCTCATTTGGTTTTCCGTGCCGAAGTATGCCGCGCAGGCTAAGACGCGGCACGTCGGTTTTATGAAACTTCTTTTGCAGATGTTTTCTTATTTCAAAGACCGGCGCTTCTGGGACGCGGCGGCAATTTCTACATGCGCTCAGGCCGTAATGTTCTCCTTTTTGTATCTGTGGATAGCGCCGTGGATGCACGACGTAGCCGGCATGGAAAGCCGTGAGGCGGAGTTTTATATGATGCTTGCCTTTTTCGGCACGGCGCTTGGATATCTGCTGAACGGCATTCTGGCCGATTTTTTAAAAAGACGCGCGGGGCTTTCATGGGAGCGTCTTTATCTTCTCTCCGGCCTTTTGCTGACGATCCTGCTTGGCCTCATCTGCGCCATAAACGGCAGGGCCGCAGCGCCTCTTTGGGGCGTCGTCATGTTCCTCTGTAATATGACGATGATATCTTTTCCCATAATGCGTACACTATACGCGGAAAACGAAGTGGGGCGCGTGTTGTCGCTGCTTAATTTCACAATATTTTTATGTTCGTTTTTAGCTCAGTGGTTCATTGGCGCGGTGCTTGAATGCTATCCTGTGACGCGGGCCGGTTTTTCGCCCGCCGGTTATCAGGCGGCCATCGCCGTCATAGTAGCGCTGAACGCGGCCGGCGTCCTCTGGTATGCTTATTCTATGAAGAGGACGAAAACTGCGTAATTTAAATTTGTAAGGGGGTAACTTGCGGATGTCGAAAATTTATCACATCACCGCGGACGAGGTTCGGAAAAAGGTCTGCGAGCTTGCGCTCATGGCGAACATGTATCTGCCCGAGGACGTATCTTGCGCTCTGCGTGAGGCTAAGGCCGCCGAGCGTTCGCCTCTTGCGCGTTCCGTATACGATGAGATCATAAAGAACGCGGAGCTTGCGGCGCAGAAGTATATGCCTATATGTCAGGACTGCGGTATGGCGGTGCTTTTTATCAACATAGGTCAGGACCTGCACGTGGAGGGCGGAGACGTCGAAGCCGCCGTAAACGACGGGGTGCGCGACGCCTATAAGAGCGGCTCGCTGCGCAAGTCAGTCGTGGCCGACCCTCTCATAGACCGCGTGAACACGGGAGACAACACTCCGGCCGTTATCCACTGGCGGATAGTGCCGGGGCATTCTCTTGATATAGCTATAACGCCGAAGGGCATGGGCAGCGAGAACATGAGCCGCATCTATATGCTGAAGCCGGCGGACGGTGCGGAGGGCGTCATAAAAGCGGTGGTTGAGACGGTGCGCCTTGCCGGTTCAAACCCGTGCCCGCCCATAGTTATCGGGGTAGGCATCGGCGGCAACTTTGAAACAGCTCCGCTTGCGGCAAAGAGCGCGCTTCTGCGGCGCTGCGGAGAGCGAAATCCTACCCCGGCCTACGCCGAGATGGAGGAAAAAATAATCAATGAGGTGAACAGGCTCTGCATCGGCCCCGCCGGCATCGGCGGAACCGTCACAGCTATTGATGCGCGCATAGAGGCGCGTCCCACTCACATAGCGGGAATGCCTGTCGCTGTGAATCTCTGCTGCCACGCGCTGCGCCACGCGCGTGGGACGCTTGACGGGAGATGCGAAAATGAGTGAGATAAAAAAGGTGACTCTGCCGCTTGACGACGATACGGCGGCCTCTTTGCGCGCAGGCGACATAGTTTTGCTTACGGGAAAGATTCTTGTCGGGCGCGACGCGGCCCACAAAAGAATTGCGGCAGCCCTGGCCGCCGGCGGCGCGCCGCCCTTTTCCATTGAAAATGAAATTATCTATTACGCGGGGCCGGCTCCTACTCCGCCCGGCGCAGTAATCGGCCCTATCGGCCCTACGACGAGCGGCAGGATGGACCCCTATACGCCTCTTCTTTTGTCGAAAGGGCTTCGCGGCATGATAGGCAAGGGGATGAGAAGCGGCGAGGTGCTTGAGGCCATCCGCCAGTACAAGGCCGTCTATTTCGGCGCCACAGGCGGTACGGCGGTGCTTCTTGCCGATTCCGTAAAGGCGTCGGAGAAGGTGGCATACGAAGATTTGGGCCCCGAGGCCGTGCTGCGCCTTACGGTTTGTGATATGCCGCTTGTCGTGCTTGCCGACTGCCACGGCGGAAACCTCTATGAAAGCGGCCCCGAAGAGGTAAGAAAAACATTTTTACAGCCCGGCGTATAGTGGTTTTTTGAAGCGCCGGCGCGCGTGTAAAATATGAATGGACGCGGCTATGCCCTCTTTTATCCGAAAGAGGGCCTTTTTATTGTATAATTTAGCTGGAATTGGGTGGGAACCTTTCTTCTTTGTTTTATATTAAAATTGCGGCGCGCACGAAGCGGCGCACCCTTTGCGGCGGTTCCCGTTTCCCGCAAATTTTATAATAAAGGGCTGATTATAAATGTCAAAGAGACAGCCTCTGATTTGGAACGCGCTTACGATATTCAGAAAGACCGTCTGCGCGCTGCCGCACGAAAGGGCCGTAGCGCTTGGCGGTTCTCTCGGAAGGCTTGTGGAAAGATTTACAAAGAAAAAATCGGCCGAAGCGCAGGCCCGCTGCGCGCGGATATTGGGACTCTCCGACGAACGCGCAAAGGAGATAGTGCGCGGGGTCTACGACCATTTCGGGCGCGCCGCAACGGAATTTGCGCGGATGCCGCTTATGGCGCCGGTAATGACGGAACTGGTCAAAACGGACGGCTACGAATATCTTGAGGCTGCCTTTAAAGAGGGCAGGGGAGTGCTGCTTGCGACGGCGCATATAGGCAACTGGGAATACGCGGCCTGTATGCTTGCGCAGCGTGGGCTGCCGATAAACGCACTGGGGGCCGATCAGCGCGACGACAGGATAACAGAGCTCATCCGCGAGCTTCGCGAGGCCGGAGGCGTGCACGCGCTGGGCAAGGCGAACGATTTGAAGGCGATGATAAAGGCGCTTCAGGCGGGAGAGATAATAGCTGTGCCGATAGACCAAGACGCGCGGCGTTCCGGCGTTCTTTCGCCCTTTTTAGGCTCGCCGGCAAGCACGCCGGTAGGCCCGGCGAAGCTTGCCTCAAAGATAGGATGCGCAGTCATTCCCTGTTATTCGTTCCGCAACGCAGACGGCGTCACCTTTACGACGAAATTTCTGCCTCCCATGAGGGGACGCAGCGGAGAACCGTTCGGCGAGAATGTTCAGACGAGCATGGACGACCTGAACGCAGTACTTACGAAGGGCATACTTGAACATCCGGCGCAGTGGATGTGGATGTATCCGCGCTGGGAATCGGTGGAACGGGGCTGCTTTGATGAATGCGGGGATTGACCCCGGGAAGTGGAAAATAGGCGTCGCCTTCGCGGAGGATGAGACGCTGCTTTTTTCCGCGATCGTACCGGCCGGCGAGATAGAAACTTTATACGAAGCCTTCGCCTCCAGCCGCTGGAGCCTGTTAAAACGATTCGCCGCGGAGGGCGCGCCGGAAAACCTTATAGGGCATGAGCTTTCCTCTATATTCATTGGAGACGGCACGTCGTCCTCTAAATTTCGCGAGGCCTTCCCTGTGCCGCACACAGCGGTGAATGAGTACGGCACGACGCTTGCCGCGCGCGGTATATACTGGCGGCTCCACGCGCCATCAGGCCTATGGCGGCTCGTTCCGCTTTCGATGCGGACGCCGCCGCGAAACGTCGACGACCTTGCCGCCTACGCCATAATACTTCGCGCGCAGGGCGGCGCTTAGATCACTTTTACGCCGATGCCGTACTGACTGAACTCTTCGCTTAAGCTGCGGCAGAGCGCGGTCATTGTTGCTCTAAACATCCCGGTGGTGGCGTTTTCGGCCTCGAGCGGGAGCGCCACGATGATCTCAGCTTCTGGCTGGCCCATCATGTAAGGTATCGCGCACTTGCAGAGATTAAAAAAACCGGCTGCGGCCTCCATGTGGGACGCAAATTCATCCTCAGGCAGGTCGAGGAAAAGCTGGGCGGACGATGAAAGCGCCGGCGCAAAGAGCATCTTTTCAAAGCCGCCGAGCTTCTCCGCGGCGTCAATGACGCCCGTTGCGGCCGCCTCAAGCGTCATCGACGCCGCAGCGGAAAAACCACAGACGCTGTATGCCGCGCCAAACGCGCCGCGTAAATCAGCCGCCTCGTGCGCCGCCGCTGTAAAATATATCTCAGAGCCCTCTGGCGCTGCGCTTATGATGTCGCTTGCGCGCGCTACCGAGGCGCATGGAATAAAATATTTAGCCATCCGCGTCAGTTCTCTGTCTGCTGCGCCCGTTTCTTTTTCGGTTCGGCCTTTGGCTCGGCCGCAAGAGGCTGCTGCATCTCAAGTTTTTTCAAAACGTCGCGGTATCCGTCCGCGCCGTATTCGACAAATTTCTTGACGCGGCTGATGGTGGCGGTGCTTGCGCCCGTCGCCTGCACTATCTGGGGGTACGAAAGCCCTTTCAGAAGCAGGTGCGCCACCTGGAGGCGCTGCGAGAAGGCCTTTATCTCTGAAAAGGTGGCCACATCCTCAAGGAAACGGTAGGCTTCGTCACGGTCTGTTATCGCGACAATACAATCGCACAGTTGATCGGTATATTCATCTTTCCATTGGCTCGACATCTATATGCCTCCATATATTTAAGGATATTAAAACGTTACTTCATGACTGTATTAAAATGATACGCCATCTGACCCAAAAGTCAAGCTAATGTAATATGTTAAAGC
>JAVVPF010000070.1 GCA_036655895.1 Cloacibacillus sp.
GGCTCTGACACCTCATTGCCGACAGTAATGACCACTGAAACTCAGCCGGCGCCCGCAGCGCCCATAAGCGAGCGTGCGCGGATAGACGCCTACATAGAAAAACTGGATGCGAAGGCGGCTCGGAAGACCGATGGCGGCGTGTACGCTGACGTTTTCAGCGACCAGTGGGCGGCGAATCAGACGCTCGGCAGACTCTCCCAGGACAGTTCCGTGGCCTGGGATGCGTACATATCCAACCCCACAGAGTCGAACAAGGCATACGCTCAGCACATTGACATGCTCGCTGCGGAGTTTTCGGACAAGCAGGCGCTGGCTCTCGACAATGATAACACCAAAACGCCTATACTCTCTAAGGACCTGGCGGCATATATCCCACAGCTCTGGGACCAGACGAAGCTTGGTGCGTTGTATGGTGTTGCGGGTTTCGCGGCGGGAACCGTAGCGGGAAATCCTGCGCTCGGCCTGAAAGCCGGTATCGTTGCAGGGAGCGGTGTGCACTCTGCGCGAGTCATGCGCGGCGCCGCATTCAAGTCTCTGCTCGACTTGGGGGCAGACGAGGAGACAGCACGAAAAGCGGCAAGCGACGAGGCGCTAATATCCTCCCTGATCGAGATGGGGGACACAGCGTTAGATCTGCTGTCTCTCGGTGGTGCGGCGCTGATTAAGGCTGCTACTAAAGGCGCTGTAACCGGCACGGCGAAAAGTGTAACAAAAGAAGCGGCGCGCGGCATACTTAGGCTGTTCACCGCATATGGGCTCAACATATTTCAGGAGGGTGAGGAGGAGGCCACACAGGAGTCCGTCTCCATCGCGAATGAGACAAGATTGGCGAAAGGCAAGGCCGGCGCTTTCGGGCTCGTGGCAGACGCGGCGCGGATTTACGTCGACTCGTGGACCGGAAAGGGCAAAGAGGAGGACGCGGTGCGCATATCCGAAGCACGCGGCGGCGGGCAGCGGCTGGCCGTAATCATGGGCCTCCAGACCTTTGTCAACAACGCCGCCACAACGGCGGTGGAAAACCGCGACGTCAAGGCCATGACCCGTAGCGTCGACAATCTTACAGCCGACGACCAGCTTCAGGTGTTGCAGCGCATTACCGCGCAGGTGTCGCCTGAGTCCCGCAGTGCTGAGAGCGCCGCTAACATGATAATTCAGATAAGTGAGACGAGCGAGAGGGTAGACAGCGCTCAACTCGTCGACCTCATCTACCAGGCTCGCCAGGACGCAGAGGCCCGGCGCATGAAGAAATCGACCAATCCGGAGGAGGCCCAGTACGGTGCGACGGTTGAGGAGAACCCAGATGCCATCGTGTTGAACAAGACCGCCGCCGCGCTCAAGGTCGTCAGCGCCATAACGGCGGACGAAGCCACAACGCAGGCGGCGCTGCTCAACCGCGTGTTTGACGGGACTGTTCTTACCGTGTCTGATCTGGCGGACTTGAAGGTGACTGACCCCGGTGTGCAGTATGTGTTTACCCAAAACACCGGCGTGGCGATCGATAAGTCTATCCGCGGCAATGTGGAGGCGGTACGCAAGCTGTTCCAGGAGACCTCCGCCAAGCAGGTGCAGATTAAAAACCGGCAGGCAGAACTCAAGGCCGCGCAGGATATCATCGTTTCCACGCAGGCTGAGCAGGCGCAGACCGCCACAGCACAAACTGCTGAGACTGCGGCTCCCGCGCCCGCGCAAGGGGAGGCCGGCGTGGTAGCGTCCCCCGTGCCAACGGGGAATATAGCGGAGCAAACAGTGTCCTACGCCGACGGCACCACCGCGAGCAAATCGCAGTTTGTGGCGGACTATCTGGCCAGACATGACGGCGCGGGCTCGGCGGAGGCCGAGAAGGCATTCTCCGAGGCGAGAAATTTGAATGTAGCGCTGCGGATGCCTATTCCTGGTAGTGCAAACAGCTTGAAAAATGGAATGGCGCCTGATATAATTAGTAATAGTATACCGCAGGCTACACTGGACGCTTCTCAGGAGAAGACCGGGAAGAAGACCAAGACCAAAGCCGCGCCGAAACAGACCCCAACGCAGAAACAGGCGGCAAAGGCTAAAGCCGCGCTGGCCAAAGCAGACGACATCATGGGCGTCAAGCGCGCCAGCAGCAAGGAGCTGGGCCTGCCCAGCGGCGCTGTCGATGACGTGGTGTTTGTGTTGCGCGACGACAAGATGAGCGCTGAGAACAAGGCGCTCGTGAAAGAGTACAAGGGCAAAAAGGTCAAAAACGTCATCCTCACAACCAGCCCGCTTCATGATGCGGAAGGGAGAGAGGTTCGCGGCCATGCGTTCTCGTCGGCTGACAGCGAGACCATGTGGATAAACGTCAATTCCCGGTCGGCGACCGGAAAACAAATAGCGGCGCATGAGTACGGACACATTATCTTCAGCCGTCTCCGCCGATTGCCTGAAGGGGGAAAAGTAAGTGGAGCACAGGAAGGAACCGCAGATATTCACCAGTCGGAACTGTCTGGAGGAGGACAGCCCAACGGTGGGAACGCCGGAGGAGATACAGGCATCAGTGGAGAGAGCGTTGGCGGCACGAGCAGCACGGCTGGAACGCAAGCGGAAGCTGGCAGAACAGTCGACGAGTTCATCGCAGACTTCCTCGACAAACAGCTAACACCCGAGCAGTACGGAGCCATTTTTGCCGCGTATCGAGCGAAGTACGGCGATAACCCCGCAGTTGTCAACGAGGAGGTTTTCTGCGACGCGCTGGGCGACTTGGACAGCTACGGCGGTCAGGCCGGAACACTTCTGCATGATGCGACGACGAAGCTTATGTCGGGGCTGGAGGAGTTTGTTTCTTCCGGCGCCGAGAAGAAAGTCGCGCAGAACAAGTTCAGCTTCGAGGAGACCCGAACCAGGGATATGTATGGTCGCAAACTGGCCAGCGGTATGTCAGAGTACATGGACGACAGCGTTATTCGTGAGGGCTGGTCCGCCAAGGGCGCCCTGCGTCCTATGTATCGGGCGGTCAGCTGGGGCACGGAGAACCCTCACAACGCCGATGGGACTATATCGTGGTGGACGGATAGCGCTCCCGTGGCCAGAACCTACAAGCGAGGTCATGTCGAGCAAGGCGTAGGCGCTGAAGTGGTCGCCGGCAGTGGACGGGAAGCGCTGGGCATCACTCGGCGTTCGGCTAACCGGCAAATAGATGAGCTCATGAATAAAATGTGGGGCGTCACCAACAAGCAGCAGGCAGAGCTGGCCGACCAAATATTAGACATCGTTCGCCGGGAGCAGCAGTACGCCGACGACATCTATCGCCTCAACCGTTATCATGACGTCGTACCGAAAATAATGCCGGAGGATGTTGACAGTGCGGTCGACTTCCTCGCTACACGACGCGTCGTTGCCGCCGACCTCAAGGAGTACACAGAGGCCCAACTTGTCGAGACGTTGTTCCGACCGGCTGTGCTCTCCGCTCAGACCCGGCTCCGGGATGTGCTGAGCAACCTCGCTGCCATTCAAAACGCTAAATCCAGCGAGACAGAGCAGGAGATATATGCGGCTATATTCGCTCCTACCTCCGTTGAGGGCGCGGACGAAACGGAGACGCTGTATGCCGCCTCGGCGCATGTCCTCAACGCACTGGAGAGCCTGAAAACGCTGTATACCGACATGGCGTTCGCGGCCATGGTGAGCGGGGATGCTGCGCAAAGCGGGCTCGCCGGGAAGAACGGGCAGCGGCTTATTGACGAGCTGGTTGCACTGCGACAGGCTGTGTACAATGTGTGGCATGACGATGGCGCGTTTTACTCCGCCAAGGACCACACCGCATACTCGGCCGCCGACCTGGTGGATCTGGCTCAAAGTGTGTGGAAGAACGTCTCGCGCGACAAGCCTATCTACGAGTGTTTCCTAAGCGTGAAGCACCCCTACGTTGTCGACGCAAAAGGGGCGCTGTACTACAAACTGCACGACCAGTACGGCTCAAGAGCGAGCGCTATCGCGCGTGAGATATACTACCACCACCAGGACGAATACGACGGAGTGGTATTCAAAAACGTTCGAGACACCCTGCTACAGGGGATGCTGCCGAATAAGTTGGATCTGAGTAATACCGTAGTCACTTTCAACGCTGAGCAGGCGAAATCTACGGCGAATACTTCTCCCACCGACGATTGGCGGGCGGCGTACAGCTACGAGGACGATGATCAGTCGTGGTTCGACAAGCTGTCCGGAGAGTCCAAGAACATGCTGAGCCTTCTGGACTCAGGCATGAACAACTTGTCCTCAGAACAGAAGCTAATAGAAGCCATCAACGCCCTGCCGGAGGTTGTCCATGCCAAGGACGAGAGCGCCAAAAAGACAGGCAACGGCGCGCGCAGTTCCAAGGACACCCACACTCCGAAGGAAGAAGCCTCACGAGATGAACTGAAGGCCCGGTTCATTGACGGCGATATGAGCGGTAGCTGGACGGGCAAGGGGTATGTGGGTGATGAAAAAATCTACACCGGCCCCATCGACCACGACCGCAAGGCGTTCTTAGTGTTCGGTCCTCCCGCTGCGGGCAAGTCCACCAGCACAGCTGATGTGCTCTCCATGCGCTACCATGCCTACATCTCCGACCTGGACGCCTTTGTCGAGCGGCACAAGGACTACGACAACGGACGTGGAAACGACTTTGTGAGCCCGGACTGCAAGGATATGCAGCGCGCCGTGGAAGAAATGAAACAGGCCGAGGGGGCAAACCTTGTCATTCCCAAGGTCGGGGATAATATGACGAGGATCTCTAAAAATGAAATGAAGACCCTGCACGACGCGGGGTACACCATCTATGTTGGGTATGTTGGACTGAACAAGTACAAAGGTCTGGCCCGCAACCTAAAACGCTATTTTAAGGGCGGGCGGTTCATCGGCCCGGAATATCCCCTACTGAACGTAGGGGATAACCCTAAAAACAATTTTGGCGTAATCAAAGAACTTTGGGAGGATTACCATGACG
>JAVVPF010000071.1 GCA_036655895.1 Cloacibacillus sp.
GTCCGCATCTATGTACTGCGCCGATGCGACCTTGCCGTTTAAGACAATCGGGATCATGAGCCGTCCGTCGCCGGTCTGGTAGATGCCATGGACGCCAACCTGTTTGCGCGTCAAATATGGGTGTTCCGGCACGGCAGGCGTGACGGTCTGCAAGATGTTTTCGACTGCGGAGGCGATCTGTTCGCGATATTTCCGCCGCTCTTCGTCGCGGATGGCGGCAATTGCCGCTATCCTTGTTTCGTAGGCGGTGACCTCTTCCGCGGACAGTGCGCGCCCGATATCGCCGCGCCATTTTGCCTCAAAGCCGCCGCCGTGCCAGCTGCCGAACATTCCCGCGGGGATGTTGTCGCCAAAGCCGATATACCAGCCAGCCTTTTCGCCGCCCTTATCGCCTTCGACCGCGAAGCGGTGTATTTTGCCGTCGAGGATGATTCTGACAGCCCGTTTGGGCGCAATCGGAGAGTTTGCGATAGCGTCTTGCAGTTGTATTTCGGGGGCTTCCGGCTTTATCTCGCGGTCCCACCCGGTGGGTAGTGTCGCCATCGTTTTATCTCCTCCCGCCGCGCGGTAGCGGCCTGTAATGCTTCGACTTTGCCTTTGCAGACAACGGCCTTATAGCCGTTTGCCGTTAAATACTCTATCCAGTCTTTTTGTTCGTCCGACGCCTTGCCGCCCTTTTGGCGCTTCATCTCAATCCAGAGGCCCCATTCGGGGACAAAAAGGTCGGGCACCCCCTTGCATACGCCTTCGGCCTTAAGCCGCGCCGCCGTCTTGATGTCGCGCCAACCGCCGTTAGGTATGGCGATGATGCGCACGCCGGGAAATGTCTTGCGAAAAGCGGAGATGAAAGCGCATTGCTCCTCATGCTCCGAGGGCAGGCGACCAGTGGCGCTCAAGCACCCTGTAATATCGTCCGTCTTTTTTGATTGTGATACTGTCCGGTGCTCTCGCACTGTTTAACACCTCCGCGATCTGTTCGAGATAGTTTTCGTTAAGGCCGTCCGCCATGGAGATATCGGCTCCGCAGCCGTCGATGATCGCGCGAAGGGTGGTCTCGGCGCGATATCGCGCGTAGCCGTCATGGAGGATGGTGATATACTCCGTCACTTTGTCGCCGGTGAGCGCGGCGTTGTCATAGTCGACGCACAGCATGTTGATCTGCTTCGCGCGGCTTTGTTTGATGTGCCACCACCAGCCGCGGACTTGCACCTCTTCCGGTTCAAGCCCCATGATGTCATCGTCGTAGAGCTTGATGGCCTCCTTGGGCGCGGGCGGAAATTCATACCCGCAACATGGGCAGATTTTAATCGAGGCGTGTACGAGCTCCGCGCATTCGCCGCAGACTTTGACCGGCGCATCTCCCGTGCCCGCGCCTTTGTGCTTTGGCGGCTGAACCTCGGTAATGGGGCCATGCCGCTTCACATTGCCGGCGAAGTCGAGCACCAGGCAATCAGTTTTTCCCGCGGCGGTCCTCATACCCCTGCCAACCATCTGCAAATACAGCCCCGGACTCATCGTCGGGCGGCACATTGCGATCAGGTCGATGCCGGGATAGTCAAAGCCCGTGGTCAGCACAGATACATTGGTCAAGGCTTTTATGCGCCCCGCCTTAAAGTCTCGCAGTATGCGGTCCCGCTCCGCTGTTGGCGTTGCGCCGGTGACTACTTCGGCTGCCACGTCATGCGCGCGGAGCGTGTCGCAAATCGCCGTTGCGTGTTCGACGCCGGTACAAAAAAAGAGCCAGGCGTTGCGGCCCTCGGCGCGGCGGATCGTCTCTTCAACGATGCGCTCGTTGTCGTCCGCGTTGTTTACGGCGGCCTGCAATTCGCTTTCGATGAACTCGCCGCCGCGCTTGCCGACGCCCTCGACGGAGAGCACCGTTTTCGGCAGCTTCGAGCGCAGGGGCGCGAGGAACCCGCGCGTGATCAGCTCATTTATTTTTACCGGCTCGATGAGGTCGTCGAAGATCGCCCCGCGTTCGCTTATCAGCCCGTGTCCAAGCCTGTACGGCGTAGCGGTAAGGCCAACTATCCTCATGTTGGGGTTCTTCGCTTTAAGGGCCTCTAGGAGCGTTCTGTAGCCCCCTTCGGCCTTATGGCTAATAAGGTGGCACTCGTCAATGATTGCGACATCTACAAACCCCAATATATCAGCCTTGTCGCGCACGCTCTGGATGCCGGCCACGGTGATCGGCAGGCCGACGTCGCGGCTGTTCATACCCGCTGAGTAGATGCCCAGCGGCGCTTCCGGCCAGGCAAGCATGATTTTCTCCGCGTCTTGCGCCAGCAGCTCCTTGACGTGTGAAAGCACGAGAATGCGCGACTGCGGCCAGTGCGTCATGATCTCCCGGCAGAGACCGGCTAGGATGTGCGTTTTTCCCCCGCCGGTCGGGACTACGATGCAGGGGTTGCCGGCGTTGTAGCGCAGCCAAATAAAGAGCATCGTTATCGCTCGCTGTTGGTAGTCGCGCAGAGCCATCAGAAGGGTACCTCTTCGTCTTTAGGGCCCTGAGTGTCAATTATTAGAAGTTCATGCGTTGTGAGGGCTCCAGGGTTGAGGCAGGGGATACCGTTGAGATATCCCGTCCCCTTAATCTCGTATCGTCCGCACATACCGTTTGCATTGCCCCCTAGCCATTTCCACGGCACTAAGTCGGGGTGTGCGACGTGGCCTTCACAGCCCGCTCGTTGCTCGTCCACCGACAGCTCATGGTTGCTTTCCGCAGCACAGATAAACCTGCCGTCTTTGGTCGGCGTAACATGAGAACAGGTGCGACAATTTATTTCTGTTGATAGATGCGATACGTGGCAAAAATCATGCGCTGCGCAGAACTTGCATTGATACCACGTTGGGTCGGACGAAAGCGGCTCAGGGATGCGCTCTTGCATGGCCAGCCGGTGGCCGCGTTGAACCAGCGCCTCGGCCTTTTCTTTCTCCAGATATACGCGCTCCGTGTACATTTCATCATTGTCTTTGCAGACAGCGACATAAAGCGCGCGGTCGATTTTCGTGCCGAGCATGTAGCCTTGCATCTGCCACCAGTGTTGACGCTTAGCTTCTAGCACGCCCTTTGACTGTAGTTCTTTGAATGATTTAAGCGAGTGCGTTTTGAACTCCGCGATATGGCGCGTCTTTTCCGCGCCGGGCACGCCGCTTTCGATAATACCGTCAAGCGAGCCTGAAACATGACAGCCAAAATCAACGCGGCTCTGTCCGTCATCATCTAAGCAGGTTGAGTGTATTTTTATGCCGGCGGCGCGCAAGTCGGCAACTATGGTCTCTTCTTCGCGCCGTCCTCGTCTGAATAGCCGCAAAATACGTCCCGGAAAATGTTCTATAACCGCCCAACGAAATGATAGCCATATCCAGCGGTCGCAGGGTCCGCCTAGTACAGAGAACCCCAAATGGGGGCGCTGGGGCTCTCTGTGCTGTGCGTGATATGCGTCGATTTTGCTCTGGAGGTCAATTTGGTTGAGCGGCTTTGGTATGGCCGCCATCCTCCGCTACCACTTAAAGGGCATAGTCGGCGCGGTGGGTTGTGCTGGTGGCGGGGTCGGTGCGCTCTGCGGCTGAGGAGCGGGCGGCGCGGCGAATGCCTGGCTGAATCCGCCTCCCTGCGGCGGCATGATCGCGTCTCCCGCGGGCGCGGCTCCCGCAACAGGCGGCATTCCCATCGGCGCGCTCGGCATGGCGTCGCTGGCCGGCTTGAAGTTTTTGGCCTCGTTCTGCGGCCCGTATCCATCTCCGGCGGGTCGAATGGTCACGCTTGCTTTGACAATGTGCCCGATGAACTGCTGGTCGTCCAACAACGGGTCCGGGATGGCGCAGGCAAGCTGCAAGGCTTTGATCTGCTGGCGGGCTATCTTCTCGGCAATTGAATTGTCATTGCGGTAATTGAACCGGCAGAACAGTTTGCGTCCCTGGTAGGAGGGGCCGATAACGTCAAAGATGACGCCAATGTACATCCCCGTCCCCGTCTTTGTCGGTTTTTGCTCAGTCTTCGTAACTTGCAATATATATTCGCCCTCCGGAATCGGCGAGAAGTCTTCCGGTTTTACGTTTATGAGATCCTGCGTTACATCACTACCTAAAAGTGCCATTCTATTTGTCCTCCTTGTTTTTTATTTCTACGGAAATTCCAATTTTCCCCGGCGTTTTGGTGATCGCCGCAGAAAGGATTGCTTTTATTTTGTCGTCCGCGCTGTCCCAGCCTTTTTTGTTGAGTTCCGGCTTCCACCGGAAGGCGGTGGACATGATCGCGTCGTCGATGTCGTGCTGCTCGGCGAGCTCGCGCAGCCGCGACGCGTCGATCTTGATATTCATCGTGCGCTTGACACTCACTTTGAACTCGCCGACCTCGTTAGTTTTTGAGCCTTCCCACTGTTCAGGGACGCCAATTGCCACGGCAAGCTGTTCTTCGAGCGCCACGCGGGCGGCTTTCGCCGCGTCTTCTTTTGCCTTTGCCTCGTGCAGGGCCGCGGCCAAAAGATATATATTATCCATTCGCTCCACCTCCTATTTTGGTTATGATTGCGCTAAGGTCGGCGGGCTCCCAGATCTCCAAAGCGCCGGCGCGGTCTTTTGCCGTCCACAGACCATCCGGCCGGCACATCAACATCCTCATGGGTTCGCCCTTGTCGTTGCGCCCGACGCGCAAGGCGAAAACCTCATCGAAGAAAAACGGTAAGCCCTGCGTCAACGTTTTGCCGGGCATGGACGGCGAGAAAAGCATTGCGCCGGTTTCGTCCTGCGCCTTTTCCATCTTCGCCGAAAAATAAACGTGTCTGTTCGGCAGGTCGCGGAATGACCGTATAATTTTGGTCATGGTGTCATTCATGTTTCCATAGGCGGCGCGGCCG
>JAVVPF010000072.1 GCA_036655895.1 Cloacibacillus sp.
AATATCGGCCTCTTCATCCTGAGAGGGCACGATCGTGTAGAGCGCCATCGCATTCAATATCCTGCCCTCCGCGTCGTCTAGATCGTACTTTCCATTGTCCTTGACCCTGATGCGAAGCTCGTAGGTTTTGTCGGGTTCGATGAGTTCTGTGGAAGCAAGCGGATGGCCGTCAGCAGCAAGGCAGAAGGTTCCGTCGATGTCGCCGCTTTCCACATAGTCAAGAGAAAGCGCCGCGTTGCCGTTTGCACCAGGCCCTCTGTACAGGCGCAGGCTGCTTACGTCGTCGCCAAGCCAAAAACCGTCTATCTCAAAAACACTTTCCACAATATCGCCTGAGGCAAATGGGGCTTGAGTATCGCTTGATAGGGCAAAGACAGGCAGCGGTTCGGATATCTCCATTTCCGCATATTCGTCTTCACTTTCAGTCATAGCGTCCGCGATGTCAAAAGCCATGTCGTCGCTAAGATAAAAGGCGTCGTCCTCTTTGTCATACTGATAGTTCGCAGAGAGCCCCAGCCTGGTCATATACTCTGAAACGTCGAAGTCCAACTCCGGCGCCGCAAACGACGCAAGCGCCTTTGCTGAGATTTTCGCTGCGGCCGTTGCAGGAGGTTTCACGGGAACGGAGCCGCCGCGCCTGATGGCGGCATCTATATTCATCAGGCCGTAGGTCGAATAGCCTTTGCCAAGGCACGCGCCATTCGCGCTGGAAAAAAGCAGGTTCATTATCTGTTTATGAGAATAGGACGGATAGTTTGCGTAAAGCAGCGCCACCGCGCCTGAGGCCATTGGAGCGGCCATCGAGGTGCCGCTCATATAACCGTACCCTGCGTAGTGTCCGTCTGAAGAGTCTGACAACACTCCGCTGCGGCAGACGCCCTTGGGCAGGTATCTGGGTACAGTGCTCAATATATTTGTGCCTGGGGCAAAGATATCAACATATCTTGCCTTGTCGGCCTTCGACGGATTGCTGTAATTGGAGTAGGAGGCGCGCTGAATACGCCCAGCTGTGTTATATTCCGCAGCCCCAACGACAATGACATTGGAGATGCCGGGCAGCGTCCCAAAAGCCGCTGGAAAGGGCAGCTTACCTAGATATTGGCCTGTCGGCGCGTTTATATTCTGGCTTTCGTTGCCAGCCGCGATGCAAACGGTCACTCCCGCGTCTCCGAGCGCCTTGATGGCCTGCACGTAAGGATTAGAGGCCTTGTAGTTTATCGCTCTCGGGTTCCACGATCCGACAGATAGGTTTACGACTTTGAGCCTACCCTTATAATTGGAATTTTTCTGCACTTCAAGAAGATACTGCATGGCGCTGATGGTGTCCGAGTCATAAGCGCCCACCAACTCCGACAAGTCGCTCTTTAGGGTAAAAATGTTCACGGGAAGCAGCTTCACCCTCCAGTTGACGCCCGCTATCCCTATAGAATTTGCGCCGACCGCTCCTACTATTCCAGCAACATGCGTCCCGTGCCCGGCAAGATCCCCGAACTGCCTCCAGTCACGCCAGTTCGCGCTTGCCTTGCCGTCAAGCTTCAATTGGTCGTAAGTAGGCAAAAAGGTGCCGCCTGAGACGCCTGAAACAGTATATTTAGATGCACCGTTTTGAGAAAACCACGCCCCCGCTGCGTTGTTGTATGCCGCATAGCTCCCGGTAAGGCCGGATATTGAGGCTATATTGTCCACAAGGTCGTGGTGGTCGTATTTGACTCCTGTATCCACAACGGCCGCAAGGATATTCGCGTTGCCTGTGACTCTGTACTTGGTCCATGCGGTAAAGAGGTTTGACATATTCCAATTATCCTGGAGGCCAAGGTTAAGGCAGTAGTCTATAGCGCTGTTCTGTCTTATATAATTGGGAAATACCGCGACTACGTCCGGGGCGGAAGATAATTTTTTCATCAGCTCTTCCGTGGTCATGGAATCGGACTTTACGTGGGCAAATGTCTTTTCGCTCTTCGCTGTAAGGACGTTGTAGCCTTCCACCGTGTCCACGCCGGATGGCGCCGCCTGCTTTACCCGCGCGGCAATGCTTCGCTGCTGAGCGGCTGCGTCTCCCGCGTTAAATCTGTTCACGCTCATAGACCCGCGAAGCACAACCAGCGCTTCGCCCTCGGCATACTCCGCCGCCTGCGCCGCAGCCCCAAACACAAACAACAATAGCGCGGCCACAAGACAGGTACGCTTGATAATCTCGAATTTCCTCAAGTACATTCCCCTCCACCCGTTTGTTAAAAATTTCAGCGAAAAACATGCGGCGATGCTTTATATTAAGTATACATTTTTTAGATCTTCTCGTCACGCGACATCTTGCTCCGCCTTGTTTCAACCAAATATTGCAAAAACCACTTCCAAGCAATCGCCCCTTGTAGGCTCTTTCAGTTCTTTGTTGTTGCCTCTTCAATCAGGCTTTTTATTGCTTCAAGGAGTTAGCATCCATGGACTGTGTTATCAACGAAACTGCGGGGCATCGCAGATATTGCGCTACCTTCGGAAGGCCTTCGCCTTTTCGGCAATACCTACAATATATTGACAAAAACTTCCACGCGGTAATGTCAGTATCTACGGTCAAAAACAAGCGCCGTACAGACTTCGTCATGCTGCGGGACTTATCCTCTGGCGCAGTTCGTTTATGAAATAATTAAAACTCGGGGATTTGTTTCGACTCAAATCCATTTGCGAACCAATTTTTTGTGCCCATTCCTTTTTTCTCATACCTATTTCTCTATATGAGGGACATTCTTTTTGCATCCGTACCAAACCACCCGGATATATTACATTGGCAAGCGTTTCCCAAGTGCCGCAGATCGAATCTTGCACATATGCACGGAGCACCTGTCGTCTAGCGTCGGGATATACGGCTGTAACTGCGGCCTCGTCTCCCAAAAGCCACGCTTCCACCTCTTCAACCGCGATACAAAACACATGATCGGTTGTAATATTTTTATCAACTGCAACTTGTTCAAGTCTGGCTTTGAAGTCTTCTGTAATATTATCGTCATTATCAAGGATTACAAATATCGCGGCCTGAAAATCGCGAAAACTTTTATCAAACCCCCTCAAATAAATAGCCAAATCGTCAAGGAGTTTACCAGTTCGCGTTTCTTTCCCTGTCTGCTTTTTCCTAAAACCACCAATGCCCCTGAATGATTTGCAATCGTAAGTGATGTGAGGAGCGTCTGGAACAATTTTTTGCATCAGTTCAAGAATAAGCGCTTCACTCGACTGATCTTCGATAAGAAATTGAAAATGCATTCCTGCTACCTCCGTCAGCCGAAATATTTGCTGTACCACAAATCTCCCATAGATGCTCCCTCGGCAACCAAGTTGCTTACGAATTCGTAATCAGAGGCTTTTCGTGCGTTCGAGAAACCATCCGTCCCTTTTTCGAGCACCCATACCTGTTCTGGGGAGAGAGCATTAACAAAAAAAGGGCTGTGTGTAGTCACAAATAACTGTTTACTGTAACCTGTGCCGACATTTTTAGCCATTTCTGCAGCTAGATCCGGTAAATATTGATGATATAAGCCATTCTCCGGTTCTTCGATAAAAACCAGCTTTCGTGGGTTTTTCTCATGAAGTAAAAGATAATAGGCAAAAAGTTTGAGTGTTCCGTCAGACATTCTCTGAGAAAAGAACGGCTCTTTAAACCCGTCCTGTCGAAATTCCAAATACATTTGGCCATTCTGAAGTTTTACAGGTTGTATATTGGCGATGTTTGGGATTTTTGTTTGAATGTCAGCCAGTATCCTTTCAAATTCCTTTGGATTCTCCCGATACATATATTGGGCGACATTGTTCAAATTACTGCCTTCCCTGTTGAGGTACGGCGTTGGCGCCGCAGTCTGTATCTGTCGTGCCGTGTCAGGAGAGAAATAGCATAAATACCAACTGCGTAAAAATCCAAGAAACTGTTCTATACGGGAATACTGTTTCATTGCGCCAAGCGTTACAATTCCCAGCTTTCTTGTATCACTCAATTCCACTTCGGCTTTATTGCCGGTAATCTGCCCTTCATCGTCCTGGCCGCCCGTCGCGCCCTCAAAGGCGTACCCTTTTCCTTCTATTAGGTACAGGAAAGACATCGGCCGCCCATTTTTTTGCACACGCTGCCTCAGCCTTTCTTCTTTTACATACGGGCGCCCTATTTTATCTTTATCAATCGTCAGTTCATAGGTTATCGGACGTGCGTTGCTTGTCTCGCGATAGTAGATTTCAAAACGTATCGGCCCGCTGGCGCCTTGTGATATTATTTGCTCGTATCCACCGCGATTTCGGGCGTCGCACGAGCTTTCCACATCTGTTGTCAGGCAGTCCGAAATAAAACCAAATGCATCGGCAATGGTGCTCTTACCATTTCCGGAAGGACCAATAATAGCAACCATGTTTCCAAGAGGCTTGCCCTGTCGGTCACTGTACAGTTGTCCCATTTTTATCTTTTTCAATGAGCCATAATTCTGTATTGCGATGCCTAAAACCTTGCCCATCCGGAGCCCTCCAGTCTATGAGCGAACCAAGTTGAGCATAGCTTACCACAGCTCGCGTAATATGAAAATAAAGCCTTTACGCCTGATGCGCGTGCGATGCAGGATGCGATAAAAGATGGGTCGATTCTGTTGTATGTCCAGTTTATTTATTCAATTCCCAACCTACGGGCGCCTATTTATATCCTTCAGGCCG
>JAVVPF010000073.1 GCA_036655895.1 Cloacibacillus sp.
TCAAAAAAATAACCCACATGAAGATCGTGTAGAGAGGAGGCTAACAAAAACGAAAAATCCCCCGCCAAAGCAGGAAATCTTTACGCGTTCTAATACAAAGTGAGAATGGAGGAAATAATCAATATGAACAGACCGATAGACAGTTATTGTATCCACTGGCAAAATTTGTCAGTTATTTTTCCGCTATCTTACACTTGTCCCTATTGTGCGAACCTTGTATCTTCTGTTAGTGGATACAATTTTAGTGCTCGTATGGATTCTCCCAATGAAGATACCATGGTTGATAATCGTAGGGGAGCAATATACATCTGCCCCCATTGCCAAAACCCAACAATAATTTTCGACGAGAAACAATTTCCAGGCATACCTGAAGTTAAACCTGTAATGCATCTCCCGAGTGAAGTCTCCAATTTATATGAAGAAGCAAGAACATGCATGAGCAATGGATGTTTTACTGCTACTGTAATGCTATGTCGTAAAATTATAATGAACGTTGCAGTAAATCAAGGTGCAGAAACAGATAAAAGCTTTCAACATTACGTTGATTTTTATGACAAACAACATCTTTTTCACCCGAGCTGTCTCCCTCTACTAGATAAGATAAGAAAGATGGGGAATACAGTAAACCATAATATTGAACAGACAACACCAGAAAACGCGAAGCAGATAATAACCTTCACATATCAAGTATTACTGTATATATATGAAATCCCCGGTGAGATACAACCTATTTAAGCTTAATACAAATTTTTAAAATGGAACTTTCTAAAGATGCATAAAAAAACAAACGAAGATTCCCCGCCGAACCAGGGAATCTTTACGAAAATTGTATACGCTAAGAGGAGAGCGACAGTAAAATAAAATGGACAACCTGACGCCGGAACAACGCCACAAAGCGATGTCGAGGATAAAGACGAAGAACACCTCCATAGAACTCAAGCTCCGCAAGGCCCTATGGCGCAGCGGCGTGCGCTACCGCAAAAATTACAAGAGCCTGCCTGGCACGCCGGACATCGCCATAACCAAATACAGGATAGCAGTCTTCTGCGACGGCGAGTTGTTTCACGGAAAAGACTTCGAAGCCGGCAAGATGCGATTCGATACGAACAAAGCCTACTGGGAAGCAAAAATCAAAAGAAACATGGCGCGTGACCAAGCAGTCGATGCCGAACTGCAAAAAACGGGTTGGACCGTCCTCCGCTTCTGGGGCAAAGAAATAACACGCGACATAGACAGCTGCGTTGAATCTGTACTAGAAATTACCAGAGACCACTTAGCTGAAATGGGAAAAATTGCCAGAAAAAGTAGAAAATAGTTTTCTCATGAAATTTAAGCTGGCAGCGGTATAATAATTATCTATGTTTCATTATAAAAAATTCTTAAGGGGGGGCTTTGATGCAAAATAGAGAGTATAAACTTGAAATAGACCCACGTATATTAGAACTTCTTGGACCAAGCCTTTATACAAACATATACTATATACTGGCTGAATTAATAGCCAACGCTTACGATGCAGATGCCAATAACGTTTGGATATTTGATAATGAAGACGATATCACCGTTGAAGACGACGGCAAGGGTATGTCTTACGAAAATGGCGATATTAAAAAATACCTTAATGTTGCTGGCATCACCAGAACCGGGGAAAATGACGCATATACACCTTCTGGCAGAAAAAAAATGGGTAGAAAGGGAGTTGGAAAGCTCGCGGCTCTTTCAGTATCAGAGAATGTCATTGTTAAAACAAGGGTTGAAGAAGAAAAATCTGGATTCATACTCTCAAGACATCCAGGCGAAAAGAAAATGCTGGAACCATTACCCGAAGAAAAGATCAATTTTAAGAAAGTAAGGCAACACGGGACGGCTGTTGTAATGTCCACACCACAGTATAAACTTCACGTAGGATTAAACGCCGTTAAAAAAAACTTGCTCCGTATTTTCCCTTTGGTCAGCAAAGATTTCAAGATTCATTTGGTTAGAGGCAAAGACGAAGAAACCATAGCAAGATCTGATAAAGACATGGTGGAGGAATTATGCGCTTTAATTACATTTGGGGAACCTTTTTCAAAGTATAAAAATTATTTCAAGACTGAATACCTCGATAAAAAAGATGTATTGTTAAAAACACTACAGACAAAGATTTTTCCAGACGTTTTCATAATGAATAAGAACTATGGAAAACCATTGCCATACAATATTGAAATAAGAGGATGGATAGGCGCATATAAAAGCACAAGAAATAGGAAACAGGAGGCTACTGATTTTCCAGATAATTTCATTTCACTATACGCGAATGAAAAAATGGGAGAATTTAACATCCTTCCAGTCGTTGGTCAGAATAAATTAAATGAGGTATATGTCGTAGGACAGCTGCACATTGACATCTTTGAGCTCTCTGAACTTGTGGATATGGCTTTAAGCAATCGACAAGGCTACAAAACAGACGATATACGTTACCAAACCGTAATCAAATATGTACGAGAGGAACTCCTCCCTGAAATAGTGGGAATGCGTGTAGAATATGCGGCTAGAAAAAAAGAAAATCAAAAAAGGAAAAAGTTAGATAAACAAAAAGAAGTAGAAGAACTCTTTAAAAAACAGGTTGACGGATTTAAAAATACGACATCGGCAGATGCCGCAAAAAAAATAGTAAAAGAGCTAGGGGCAGGAGATTCCCAAAAAGTAGAAAAAATATTGCAAGACACCATAAACAACAACAGCGCCGCATTGGGACTGAAACCGCGTATTGATCAAGACAAAAAGAAAATACTTATTAGCCATACAAAGAAAGATAAGGATTTGGCAGATGTAATATATGAAATGTTATTATTCAACGGCGTTCCAAAGATAGACATTATATATACTAATTGCGAAGACGAAGAAGCTAGGATACCTGTGGGCCAAAACGGAGAAAACGGTATCTATGATTATTTAAAGAAATTTTTTATGGATAGTTATTCCAATCAAAAAATATTCGTAATTTTTGTGACAAGCATTGATATGAGAAATTCGTGGGGAGCTATTGTAGAAGTGGGAGCGGCTTGGATAGCCAGGTCAGAACATAAAATATTTAATATTGGTGAATTCCGTCCAGAACAACCGCTTGACACAGCATCAATATGGCAAAATAGCAAACGTAAGTCGTTTGCGTCATTATGTACAGATAGCATCAATTACGACACATTTTGCCAATTCATAGAATATATATGTACATATCTAGGTTATAGCAAAAAATCCAGAGACGAAAACAAAAAGAAACTTAAAAAACTTGGGGTTTCTATAGAATAATAACTTTTGTTAAAAATAGTAAAAACACGACATTATTACTAATAATTAAGAACGCACAATGATATCATCGACGAAAAACCCCTTTTCTGTTATAATCCTTGACAGCAGAGAGGGGGATGTGGTATGAGTGATAAAAAAAGAATAGCCGTCGTGGACATCTTCTGTGGCGCCGGTGGGTTGACACATGGATTCATACAAGAGGGATTCAACGTTACCGCCGGGATAGATTTTGACAATACGTGCAAATATCCCTATGAATATAACAACGATGCCGTTTTTCTTAATGAAGACGTAATGAATCTCAAAGCCGACACCATAAAAGAGTATATGAAAGACGCCAACATCAAAATCTTAGTCGGATGCGCTCCATGCCAGCCTTTCTCAACATACAATACTGGAGACAGGAAAAAAGACGATAAGTGGAGGTTGTTGTACAGATTCGCAGAGCTTATCAAAGAAGTATCACCAGACATATTTTCCATGGAAAATGTGCCTGCATTAAAAGCATTCGACAACGGCCAAGTTTTATCAGACTTTATAGAAACACTTGAAGCAGCAGGATATCAGGTCACTGAGTTTATAGTTAACTGCCAGGAGTACGGAATACCACAATACAGAAGGCGTTTGGTAGTGTTAGGATCAAGGAATGCACGAATAAAACTCATTTCTCCTATATGCAAGACTATGACAGACTACAAAACGGTGAAAGATACAATAGGAATGCTTCCACCAATCGCAGCAGGAGAAATTTCGGAGAATGACCCTCTACATCGATGCGCACGCCTTGGCGATACAAACTTACGCAGAATCAAAGCGTCAAAACCCGGTGGAACATGGCGTGACTGGCCTGAGGAAATTATTGCCAAATGCCATAAAAAAGCAAGCGGCGCAACGTATGCCTCCGTTTACGGCAGAATGTCATGGAATGAGCCTTCTCCGACGATGACCACATTATGCTTCGGGTATGGAAACGGCAGATTCGGACATCCAGAGCAAGACAGGGCAATATCTTTGAGGGAAGCGGCGTTGTTTCAAACATTTCCATTAAATTATCAATTCGTGAAGCCTGGCGAAAAATATGTGACTAAAATATTGGGGCGACAAATTGGCAACGCCGTCCCTGTAGAATTGGGAAGGGTCATTGCTAAAAGCATCGCAAAACATTTAGAAAATACAGATCATTGATATTCCGTCAGCGTCCGTATTATTTTTATCCACGCAGCCCATCCAGCACATTCGCGTACCACTGCATCATATTGCAGCGCTCCGGCATATACTTCGCTTGGTTGTACACCTCGCGCACGCCGCCGGAAAAATGCGCCAGCTGCAT
>JAVVPF010000074.1 GCA_036655895.1 Cloacibacillus sp.
TAAAACGTTACTTCATGACTGTATTAAAATGATACGCCATCTGACCCAAAAGTCAAGCTAATGTAATATGTTAAAGCGCGCGTGAACAGACGGAAGAAAAATCGCCGTTCATCTAATCTCCAAATGGTGTTACAATATCTGCAACTGTAATCATAGACACAAGAATCAAATGTATGGAGGAGTATATAAATGGCAAAGAACATTACGCCGAAGGAAAAAGATTATTCACAGTGGTATCTCGACGTCATCCGCGTCGCGGAGATGGCCGACTACGCGCCGGTGCGCGGCTGCATGGTGGTGCGCCCTACCGGTTACGCAGTCTGGGAGCAGATACAAAAATTTTTTGACGACGCCTTCAAAGAGACGGGACACGTGAACGCCTCGTTCCCGCTGCTCATCCCGCAGTCCTTCCTTTCAAAAGAGGCGGAGCACGTCGAGGGATTCGCCCCCGAATGCGCCGTTGTGACTCACGCCGGCGGCGAGGAGCTGGAAGAGCCTCTCATCGTTCGTCCCACCTCCGAGACCGTCATCGGCCACATGTACAGCAAATGGGTGCAGTCATGGCGCGACCTTCCCATACTCATCAACCAGTGGTGCAACGTCATGCGCTGGGAGAAGCGCCCTCGCCTCTTCCTGCGCACCTCTGAGTTCCTTTGGCAGGAGGGGCACACGGCACATGCCTCAAAAGAGGAGGCCGTAGCCGAGACGCTGCAGATGCTTGAGGTCTACCGCCGCATAATGACAGACTATCTCGCGCTGCCCGTGCTTGAGGGCGAAAAGACGGAAGGCGAGCGCTTCCCGGGCGCAGACAACACATACACCTGCGAGACGATGATGAGCGACAAAAAAGCTTTGCAGGCGGGCACCAGCCACTACCTCGGACAAAATTTCGCAAAGGCCTTCGAGATACAGTTCCAGAATAAAGACGGCGAGATGGAATTTGCATACACGACTAGCTGGGGCGTCTCAACGCGTCTTATCGGAGCACTCATAATGACGCATTCCGACAACGACGGCCTCATCCTGCCGCCGCGCATAGCGCCGGTCAAGGCCGTCATCCTTCCCATTTCGACTGACTACGCAAAAATAGAAAACGAAATAATGCCGAAGGCAGCGGAGCTTAAGGCCGAACTGAACAAGGCGCTTGGCGGACGCTTCGTCAATATCGACACGCAGTTCCACATGCGCCCAGGCGACCGTTTCTTCTCGCATCTGCAAAAGGGCGTGCCGCTTCGCCTTGAGCTCGGCGAAAGAGAGTTTGCCGCTGAAAAACTGCGCGCTGTGCGCCGCGACACAGGCGAAAAGCTTGAAATATCCTGGGCCGACGCGCCGACCGTCATCCCAGCTCTGCTTGAAGAGATACAGATGAACCTCTACAACCGCGCGCTGGAGTTCCGCAAGGCAAACACCCATTCCGCGGCGAACATGGAAGAGTTCAGGGAGCTGCTCGACAAAGAGGGCGGATTCATCGAAGTCTTCTTCGCCGGCGGCAAAGAAGACGAAAAGGCGATAAAAGAGGCCACAGGCGCAACCCCTCGCTGCTTCCCGATAGAGAGCCAGGACGAACGCGGACGCTGTTTCTACACCGGAAAAGAGGGCGCAAGAAAGGCGATATTCGCAAAGGCCTATTAAGAACAAACGGCAAACGACCGCCGCGGCGCGAGCCAACAGGCAACCGGCTAAGAGACGTTATTAGCAGTATCGCTCTTGCGGCGGCCTCTATACCAGCGTCATTTTGCGCGCCACAGAACCAACGCGCCGTCCGTCAATGAGCGGGCGGCGCGTTTACATAAGCGTTCAAACGGCGCCGTCTCTTGCGCGGGCTTCCATCCCGCTTCCAAACCTCTCTCACTCTCTTTATAAACAACTTCTCGCAAAGAAGAACAATGCAAGTCGGTTTTGACGCGGCGTTGTATTTATCTTTGCTTCTGTTATACTTGTTTGTATAACAGAGTGCATAATACCTTGAAAAATAAAAACGAGGTGGAAGAACGGTGAGAGTTATGAGAATAAAAGGTTGGTCGTTCTGGGGATTGCTGTTGCTGCTTTTTGCGTCGGTCATAGCGGCGGGAGGGTGCGGCGGTTCCGACAGCGCAAACGCGCCGGGAGATTTGGAAAATTTTAAAGTAGAGCAGACCATCACCTCGTCCGATTGGGACGCCCGTATACAGGAGATGTATGCTCAGCTTGCCGCCAGCAATAGCGGCGCCAACGCCGAAGGGTGGTCGGAGGTATTTAAGCGTTTGGGGGCTATGGAAAGCGTCGCGCATCTTACTGATTACTGCGACGGAGGCCTAAGCTCAATAAAGCTGGAATATTGGACCAAGAACGCTAAAGGCGATCTGGTGCAGGCCACCGCCGCGCTGTTTATTCCTAACTCTTCCCGTACCGCGTACAAAGCCCCGATCATCGCAATTCAGCATCCGACAGAGGTGATGCGCAAAAATTCTCCGTCGAAGATGGTGAATTACCCTTGGTATAATATTACGGACGCCGCGCAGGCGCAGATGCACCTTGCCGCCACGATAGCGCGGTGCGGATATATCGTTGTGCTGCCTGATTATCTCGGCATGGGCGACAATACCGACGTTCATCCATACTGTCACGAGCTGCTTGCCGACAGTGTAAGCGACGCTATAACCGCCGCCATCGCATTGGTCAAGGATTTCAAAGGAACTAATTCCGCTCTTCCTGCTGGATGGGATGAGAAGAAAATTATGCTGATGGGCTATTCCGAGGGAGCCTATGCCTCAATGATCGCCGCGAAGAAGATGCAGGCGGAGAAGAAGCTCCCCGTGACCGCCGTAGCGGCGCTCGACGGCCCCTATTCTCTTTCTGGGACAATGCGCGGCGTGATGCTTACGGCGGGCAAGGAGTTCACGTCCCCCTACTTTCTGCCATATTTTATGAACGCCTATGACGCCGTTTACGGCGCAAGCATACCAGAGGTGAAGTTTGATTTCACCGTTCGCAACGATAGTCCAAAATACGCGGATTATCCCGCCGAGCTGCGCAAAATGATGGACGGCAGCCACACTGACGCCGAGATCAACAGTCTGATGAAGGACGCCTTCGCTGACTATCATGGGCCGAGCACGATATTCTCGCAGAAATTCTTGGCGCTGCTTAAGGATGAGAGCGGCGTAGTCACCCAGACTATGAAAAAGAACAACAGCTTCTACAACTGGGCTCCGCTGATGCCTGTAAAAATGTACCATCATGTCAGCGACGACCTCGTGCCGCGCAAAAACATGGATGAGGCGCAAGCCGCCTTTCTTGCGGCTGGAGCGGCCCAAAAGGACATTATTACCGAGCCGTTTGACGGTTATGTAGAGATAGGCTCCAGTATTCATGAAAAGGCGTTTCTCATTGCATTCCTCAGAGCTGTTTATTGGCTTGACAACTACGGATACGGCGGACGATTCAAAGAATGACCGCAGAAAGGCATCAACGCAGGCGCAGCCGTCATGCGTAGACCCTGACGGAGCTTCCCGCGTCTCTGTCTTTTGTCACTATTATCTGTTTGTCTATTTTTTCCTTTAATTCCGCTACGTGCGAGATGATGCCTACGAGGCGTCCGCCGCCGCTTAGGGCGGAGAGCGCCTTTAAGGCGCTTTCCAGCGAGCTTTCGTCAAGAGAGCCGAAGCCTTCGTCAACAAAGAGCGTATCAAGGCGCACTCCTCCGGTCTTTTGCTGTATCTCGTCCGCGAGGCCGAGCGCAAGAGAGAGCGAAGCCATGAACGCTTCTCCGCCGGAGAGAGTTTTCACGCTCCTGCGGCTGCCGTTGTAGTGGTCGACGACGTCGAGGTCGAGGCCTATCTTGCCTCTTTGCGGGCTTTCCTCCACTCTGCGTTTCAGTTCGTAATGAGCGCCGGACATTATCATTAGCCTCAAGTTGGCGCGCTCTATTATCCTGTCGAAATAGGCTGTCTGAACGTAGGTCTCAAGCATTATTCGCGGTTTCTTTGAAAGAGCGCCGTTTGCGGTCTCCGAAAGCGGAGCTACGAGCGCCCTTTTTGCTTCCGCCGCAGCGGCGAGGCCAGCCGCCTGTCGGATGGAGGCGGCCGCTCTTCTGTTGCCGCGAAGACGCGCCGCCGTCTCGTCGCGCAGTTTTGAGGCGGAGGCCTTTTTCTCCGCGGCTGACGAAAGCGTCGCCTCTATTTTCCCCATATCTTCGGGCGTAAAATTCAAAAGTTCTTTTTCAAGCCCGGTTGCCTCTCCAGCCGCCGCGTCGCGTGCGGCTCGGCCCTTTTGCGCCTCTTCACGCGCGACGCGTTGACGTTTTTCCAATAATTCAAGAGCGGCGCTCTGCTCTGCGGCGGCCTGTGCTGCGCTTTTTTTGTCACGGAACTTTAGTTTGGAAGAGAGCGCGTTAAGGTTTTCCAGCTTTGCGCAAAGCGCGCTTTCACGTTCTGCTGCGGCTATTTCGAGTTTGCGCAGCGCAGCTAGGTCGTTTTCTTTTTCCGCCTCTTTTTGCGGTATGAGGTTTTCAAGCAGCGCGCGCCGCTCTATCCTTTTATCTTCACGCGCAATGCACTGCGCAAGTTCGCTGATTTGTTCTCCGGCAGTTTTTATTTCACGTAGCGCAAGCTCGCAGGCCTTTGAC